>NZ_JBFTRT010000200.1:0-9366 GCF_056399685.1 Pedobacter sp. 01N416 | reverse complement strand
GGTTTATGGAAAGCTGTAATGCTAATTCTGTCGCCTTTTCTTTTAGCATCGTAGGGATTTGATGTAGGTTTCCCCAATCGGGTAGCGGATCGATAGCTAGCGTGGTAGCTTGATTTCCAGTATATTTTGTAATCAGGCCAATCAGAAATTGATGGTACTTATCTGTTTGTTCCTGAGTTGAAACCGGTAGTAAAGCCAGTTGGATTCTTTCTGATGGATGAAATTTACTCCATTCAGCCAATTTTAGTTTTATTCCTGCGGCATCCATTTTAAAACGTACGATCATCGGGATACAACGCACATTTTCTTCAATAAAATCTTCCTCGAACTTAAAATATTCAATCCCTTTTAGGTTTTTAAATTCTGAAGGACCTATTTTTACTTTCATCACTTTGTTCAATTTTAAATATTATTCTCTGAACCTTCATTAAAGAAAGAGAACTTACTCTTCTTATTCTGTCATGTTGTTCGTAGGAGTCCTATGGACAGGATGACAATTCATACTATGATACACGCTTATGAAGAATCACGAAAATCTATCATTTCTCTACTAAAACCTGCTTAGGTTCCGTTTTTAATACATTTACAAAAGAATCTAATATGGCTTTTACCTCGGGCCTGCAACTGCCACAGCCCATTCCAGCGCCAGTTAACTGGCAAAGCTGCAAATGATCTTTACAGCCGTCTTTAATTTTGTTGATCAGGTTGCCTTCGCCAACATTGTTGCAGCTGCATACGGTTTTGCCGATAATGGGTTCGGTTGTTTTGCCACTTCTTAACAATTGAAGCCGCTTTTCGCTCAACTCCATTTTATTTTCGATCAGGTTGCGGAATTCCAAAAACTCACTTTTATCGCCAATTAATATGGCTCCAACCAGTTTATCATTGTGTACAATACATTTTTTATAGTAGCGCTTTGCTTTATCAATAAAAACAATTTCCTCATAAGTCGGATCGTTGTCCGGTATTTCGGCCAAACCTAATGAACAGAGTTCTAAACTGTGCATTTTAAGGATATTCATGAGCAGGCTGCCCTGGTAAAATTTAGCAATGTCTCCGCAAAGAAACCGGGCTACAATTTCGGCCTGTTGTTCTGCTGCTGCGGTAATGCCATACATCTGGCCATTAAATTCGGCAATTTCTCCAATAGCATAAATGTCTTTTTCGTTGGTTCTCAGGTATTCATCAACTACAACACCTCTCTTGCATTCTATACCTGCTTCTTTAATCAGTTCGGTATTCGGAACAGTACCTATGGCAATTAGCCTAATGCATCCAACTGGCGACCCATTAATCTTGATATCCGTTGGATAATCGTCACTTTTGATCCTGTTTCGGCCAAAGATGTAGCGAGTTCGATACCCAATAAACCGCCACCAACAATTACTACTTTTCCATTTGTGGTATCCACGTGTTTTTTAAAACTGTCGGCATCGTTACGGCTGCGCATGGTAAATATGCCGTTTAGTTTCGGGATATCTTTAAGCACAAAAGCCCTGCTTCCCGTGGCCAGGAGCAGGATATCGTAATGGTGGGTTTCTCCGTTACTATCAATAACGGTTTTATTTTCTTTGTTGATTTTTTCGATACCTAACCCACGGTGCAGTTTAATTCTATAATCGGTTTCTTCACTATCGCTCATTTTAATGAGGTTATGCCATGGTAAAGTGCCAATAATGTAATCGGGGAGAAGTACCCTGTTGTAAAAAGGGAAATTCTCTTTGCTAAAGATCTCGATATCATCTTCGGTATTTAAGGCCCTGTAACTTTTAACAAAACCACAGGCACCAGCTCCCGCACCAATAACAATGATCTTTTGTCGGGCTTTTTGATATAATTTTACTTCTACAGCACTAAATTTAAAATCGGGTTCTTTGCTTAGTGGATCAACCAGGTTATTGGTGAGGTTATTCACCCGGTTTAGGTCACTTTTTAAGATTTTGCCCCAGTGCATGGGCATAAAAACCACTCCAGGTTTAATATCTTCCGAAAATTTTGCTTTTACACGAACATTTCCACGTAAACTGGAAATTTCGATAATATCATTGTCTTTAATGTTCCGGGCTTCAGCATCAATTGGGTTGATCTCTAAAAAAGATTCACTAATATGCTGGTTCAATTTATTTACCTTGCCTGTTTTGCTTCGGGTATGCCATTGATCTCTGATTCTTCCGGTGGTTAAAATCAATGGATGTTCCGGTGTTAAAGCTTCCGATTGGTTTTGGTCATCAAATGATAAAATATTGGCTTTTTTATCTGGTGTGTAAAACTGGTGATCGGTAAATAACCTGGCTGTTCCGAATGCTTTTTCTTGCTTCGGGTAAGGCCATTGAACGGCTCTTTTTTTTCTTAAAATCTCATAATTAAGTCCGCTGATATCAATGTTGGTTCCTTCCGTAAGGGCTGCATGCTCGTTATATATTTCGGAAGCACTTTTGAAATCGAAACCGTGATAACCCATTTTTTTTGCAAACCGGCAGATAATTTCCGAATCTGGTAAGGCTTCTCCAGGTGCTTCGGTTACTTTACTGAGATAAGAAATATAGCGGCCTGCATTGGTCATGGTGCCCTCTTTTTCTACCCAGGCAGCTGCAGGTAAAACCACATCAGCGTATTTTAAGGTTTCTACTTTGTTGCTAATATCCTGAACAACTACAAATTTCGCTTTTTTTAATCCTTCTTCGGCTACACGAACATCTGGTAGGCTAATCAATGGATTGGTACATAAAATCCATACTGCTTTGAGCTTTCCTGTATTCAGTTCATCAAACATTTCGGTTGCAGTTAAGCCCGGTTTAGATTGTATGGTGCCCAATGGGATCTGCCAAAATTTTTCGACCTCATTGCGGTGACTTTCGTTGGCTAAAACCCGATGTGCCGGCAATAAATTGCTTAAACCACCAACTTCTCGTCCGCCCATAGCATTTGGTTGTCCAGTGAGTGAAAAAGGTCCGCTTCCAGGTTTGCCAATATGGCCGGTAATCAGGTTTAGATTGATTAATGAAAGGTTTTTATTAGTACCCACCACACTTTGGTTAAGCCCCATGGTCCACATGCTGATGAAACCTTTTGCATTGCCGATGTACGATGCGGCCAAGCGGATATCACTTTCTTTTATGCCACAAACAACTGCTGCTTCGGCCAGTGAGGTTTCGAAAACGGTAGCATGGTATTTTTCATAACCATTGGTGCTGTTGATGATAAAATCAGCATCGATTTTTCCATCTTCAATTAAACATCGGCCAATGGCGTGGTGAAGGGTAATATCGGTGCCTGGATTGAGTTGCAGATGGACATTGGCGAGCGAGCAGGTCTGCGTTTTTCGCGGGTCACTGACAATGATCTTTAAGTCTGGATTTTTTTGCTTTKCGGCTTCAACACGGCGCCAAAGGATAGGATGGCACCATGCTGGATTTGCACCCGCAACAAAAATGCAATCGGCAATTTCAATATCATCGTAACTAATGGGCACAGTATCTTCACCTAAGCTCATTTTATAACCAACAACCGCACTGCTCATACATAAGCGGCTGTTGGTATCGATATTATTGCTACCGATAAAACCTTTAATCAATTTGTTTACTACATAATACTCTTCCGTTAAACATTGTCCGCTTGCATAAAAAGCCACACTATCGGGACCATGTTTTTTAATCAGTGCTTTAAAAACGGCTGCCGTTCTTTCTAGTGCGGTATCCCAACTAACCCTTTGTAGGGGCATATTCTTGTTGTAGCGCATTTCGGGGTACAGCAGTCTGTCACTTTTGTCATTCGCCGTGTAATGAAGATTCATGCCTTTACTGCACAACATGCCTTTGTTTACAGGGTGGTTTTTGTCTCCTTCAACTGTTATCCGCTCATGGATATCTTTATTTACCACAATACCACAGCCCACTCCGCAATAGCAGCATGTTGTTGTATTATTTAGCGATATATTCTTTTCTTCTTTCAAATGATCAACGGTATTGTAGGTAGATTTTTACTTTTGGTATGACTATTTGCTCGGTGTAAGTACAAGATCTTCTATCTCTGCGCTTTTCTGTGCCATAATGGTTCTGAAAATAAATATAGCAATGCCAATTCCGAGGATGATAAAGCCTAGAAAGGTAAATGCACTGGTATAATCGATCAGATCTTTTTGAATAGAATGCCCATTTTCGATTACATTTTTAGTAGCATGACCAGCTTTGGCTTTAAACATAAATGCAATAAGCATAGCGCCGATATTTCCGCCAGCACCTACAATACCTGCTACACTACCAACCGCAAGTGGATTAATGAAAGGAACAAGGCTGTAAGTTGCGCCGTTGGCCATTTTTAAACTTAGACCGAAAACGAACATCATAAAAATAGCCATTCCAATATTGCCCGATTTTGCGAACCAGATCAGGCCGATTCCTTCTATCAGAAGCAATAGCGCAAGTAAAAGTGTTTTGCCATCAAATCCCCAGGTTTTACCGATTTTATCAGCAACAATTCCACCCAATGGTCTGGCAAAAACATTGATCCAGCCAAAAATACCTGCAACCATTCCGGCTATGGCGATTGTTGCACCGAATGAATCAGTAAAAAAGATCGGGGCGAAGTTGTCAACCGTTATTTCTACACCAAAACAGGCAGCGTAGGCAATGGTTAAAATCCAGGTGCGGTAATCTTTTGCGGCGATTAAAAATGTGTTTTTGGTGCTTTTTATGTTTTCATCTTTTAAATCCTTAAAATCTCCCTGTGGGGTATCTAAAGTATAACGGTGATATAAAAAAGCACATACTAAAAGCATTACACCGGGAAAAATCATAGCATAACGCCAGCTGTCTTCAGTGCTACAAAAGCCCAGAGCGGTAATGCCAGATGCGATTAATGGCATAAATAAATTGGCAGCACCACCACCTGCATTACCGAAGCCACCTGCAGTTGCATTTGCGGTTCCTTTAATGTTCGAAGCAAACATAATGGAGGTGTGGAATTGGGTAATTACAAATGAAGCGCCGATTACGCCAATGGCCAAGCGGAAAAGTAAAAATGAAGTATAAGAATGGCTGGTTCCGATTAACAGTACCGGAATGGCACACAGTACCAAAAGCCAGGTGTAAATGAGTTTAGGACCAAATTTATCAATTAGCCGTCCGATCAGTAAACGGGCAATAATGGTAGCTGATACTGAAGCAATCTGAATGTTGCCCACCTGATCTTTGGTAAGGTGTAATTGCTCTCTTGCAATTTTCATTAAGGGGGCCATGCCGAACCAGGCGAAAAAACAAAAGAAGAAAGTTAGCCAGGTGATGTGAAAGGTTTTCATCTGAACACCTTTGAACGAAAATATATTTAATTTATCTAGCGGTTTAGTAATGGAGTTTAGTGTCATAACGATCTGTTTAAGCGTAAATAAATAAATGGGTTCTTTTAAAATTTATAGCCTAAGCCTACGCCAACGTTCCATTCGCCATTTTTGACTGCGGTTTTAGGGTTGTAGTATAAAGGGAGTTGTAAAGCTACATGCCGAAATGCAGCTGTTAAGCCAAAACCAAGGCTAGGTGTAAGTAATTTGTTTTTTGGGGCACCCGATGCCACTTTGTCTTCTTTAATTCTTAAAGTAGGTAACAGACCTAATAATACACTATAGGGCTTTTTGCTGAATTTAATGCCCGGTCCAGCGCAATTGAGAAATGCACCGCCATCTACATATCCGGCAACTAAAGTGCCGTCAAAAAGAACAGCTTTTGTTTGCGATTTGGCCGAAAAAAAGAACAAGGTAAGTGCAAGGCAGCATGATACTGCTGCATAATTTTGAATTTTCATGTTTGTTTGGTTTAAGTTTATACCGAATATAGTTAATCTTACTGGGTCAGGTTAAGATTTTGGTGTTGTACCAATGTAAACGGTTCCGTTTTCTATCTTTACAGGATAGGTTTTTATTGCGCATTCATCACCGCTTAAACATTCGCCAGTGCTCAATGAGAATGTTTTTTTGTGGAAAGGGCAGGCTACCTTAGGTTCATCGGTAGTAGATCCAATCATTCCACGGCTTAATGCCATCTGTTTTTTATGCGGGCACTCATTTTGTGTGGCGTACCACTCATTTCTTCTGGTGAAATAGAAAAGTGCAATCTGATCTTCACCATGTTTTACGCAAACGCCACCGTTCTCAATGGCATCCTCGACTCGGCAGGCTGCTAGCCAATTTGATTGTTCATTCATAATTTTTGGGTTTTATAAGGTTTGTAAAGATTATTTATTAAACTGTTTTCCATTCGGCGGTTCTTTTTTGTCCGCGCATCTCAACAAATTCTATAGTTGGATCTTTGTCTTCCGGTGCATTTACAAAATGAGAGAAGCGTTTTCTGATCGCAGGATTTTCTACAGCTTCTTTCCATTCGCATTTGTAAGAGGCAATTAAGTTTTCAATTTCATTTTCCCATTGGGCGGCCATTCCTAAACTATCGTTAATGATTACGTTCCGCAGGTAATCTATTCCACCTTCCATTTTGTTCAGCCAGGTTGCTGTTCTGGTAAGGGGATCGGCAGTGCGGATGTAAAACATCAAAAATCTATCAATGTATTTAATACAGGTTTCACTATCTAAGTCTGTTGCCAGTAAAAGGGCATGTTGAGGTTTGCTACCGCCATTACCACATACATATAAGTTCCAGCCTTTTTCAGTAGCAATAATGCCGAAGTCTTTGCTCTGTGCTTCTGCACACTCTCTGATACAGCCACTTACAGCTGATTTAAACTTGTGCGGTGCACGGATACCCCTGTATCTTTCTTCGATCCGGATGGCGAAACTTACACTGTCATGCAAGCCAAATCTGCACCAGGTACTACCTACGCAGCTTTTAACCGTTCTTAAGCCTTTTCCGTAAGCATGTCCGCTTTCAAAACCTGCAGCGATTAATTCCTCCCAGATAATAGGAAGGTCGTTAAGGTGTGCACCGAACATATCAATACGCTGACCTCCGGTAATTTTGGTGTAGAGGTTATATTTTTTAGCTACTTCGCCAATTACTATCAATTTATCGGGTGTAATTTCGCCACCCGGAACCCTTGGTACCACTGAGTATGAGCCGCCTTTTTGGATGTTGGCTAGAAAACGGTCGTTACTATCCTGGGCCACATCATTTCCTTTTTTAAGGATCATTTCGTTCCAAAGGCTGGCTAGGAGCGATGACACTAATGGTTTACATACCTCACAACCGTCATTTTTGCCTAAAGCATCCAATACTTCATCATAACTTTTTAGTTCGTGGATATGAATAAGGTCAAAAAGTTCTTGTCGGCTATAGTTAAAGTGTTCGCAAATTACATTTTTGATATACTTACCTTGTGATTTTAAGGTATAAGTCATCAAATCTTTAACCATTGGCAAGCATCCACCACAGCCTGTGCCTGCTTTGGTGCATTTTTTTAAGTCATCAATGTTTTCGCAAGAGCCATCAGCAACTGCAGCGCAGATATCGCCTTTGCTCACGCCTTCACAGCTACAGATCAATGCACCATCGGGTAAACCTGTAATTCCGGCTCCGCCAGCAGGCTCGCTTCCGCCACGTGCACCCAGAATCAGTTCTTCAGGGTTTTCTGGTAATACAATCCGGTTATTAGAGGTCTGCAACAGCAGGTTGTAAGCTGTTGCATCTCCAATTAATATACCTCCTAAAAGGTATTGCCCGTCATTACTAACATTTATTCTTTTATAAACGCCTTTGTGTTTGTTTTCGAAGATGATGGTGCGGCAATCGGGTTCGGTAATAAAATTATCACCAAAACTGGCCACATCGATACCGATCAGTTTCAGTTTAGTGCTCATATCAAACCCTGTAAAGGTTTTTTCACCTTCGCAAAGGTTTGCAGCCAACACTYCAGCCATTTCGTAACCAGGAGCAATTAAGCCATAAATCATTCCATCGTACAAAGCGCATTCACCAATGGCAAAAATAGCCGGATCATTGGTTTGCATTTTTTGGTCCACAACAATTCCACCGCGCGGACCAACCTCGATACCGCAGGCTTTTGCCAGTTCATCACGTGGTTTTATACCAGCAGAGATGACAAGCATATCTACATCTAAAGCAGTATCATCGCTAAACTTTAATGCGGTAATACGGCCATCGCCTTCAATACTTGTCGTGTTTTTATTTAAGTGGATCTGTAAACCAAGATCTGCGAGTTTAGATTTAAGCATATCGCTACCTGCAGTATCAATTTGTCTTGGCATTAAGCGCGGTGCAAATTCAATAATGCTCGTTTTTTCGATGCCCAGATCTATTAATGCTTTAGCAGCCTCTAGTCCCAGTAAACCACCACCGATAACCGAAGCTGTTTTGGCCTTTTTGGCATAACCGCTAATCAGGTCAAGATCTTCAATGGTACGGTAAACAAAAACACCTTCTTTCTCGATACCAGGGATATTGGGAACGAAAGCCCCCGAGCCGGTTGCAAAAACAAGAATATCGTAATGATAATCAAGGCCACTGGCTGTATAAACTTTTTGAAGTTCGCGATCTATTTTAACGATTGGATTATTTAAGAAAAGGGTAATATTTTGCTCTTGATACCAGTTTTCAGTAGAAAGAGAAAGATCATCAGCAGTTTTTCCGTTAAAATATTCACTTAAATGAACACGGTCATAAGCTCTGCGGGGTTCTTCGCCAAAAACAATAAGATTAAAAGAAGAGGTTTTTGATCTTAGCTTTTCGCAGAATTTATATCCCACCATTCCATTTCCTATTACGATTATTTGTGGTTCTTTCATAAATCTTAAAGGTATTTTGTGTTTGTTGGTTTCTGTTGGTTGTTTTTTGTTTCGAATTATTTGTTTTATTGTTTTTTATTGATAATAATCGATTCAAAAATTCATATTTTAATATTTATATGATTTTTGATATTCAAATATAGGTTAAAATTCAATTAAAAGTTGTTTTTGTGTGATTTTTATCATAAAAAATTTAATTTTTTAATAAATTTTCATCACTTTTATGTTTAAATAGTTAAATCATTAAAATTATGAATCAAAAAACTAACGATTTTGGACTTTTTATAATGGGTGGAGGTCCTGGAGATCCTGAATTGATCACTATGAAAGCTTTTAATGTGCTAAAAAGAGCAGAAGTTATTCTGTATGATAACTTAAGTAATGAGAAATTGCTAGAGATTGCACCGAAAAATTGCAAAATGATCTATGTTGGCAAGCAACCTTATGGAAAATACACACCACAAGAGAAAATAAATGAATTAATTGTCGAAAATGCCCAAAATTATCAAGTAGTGGTGCGTTTAAAGGGGGGAGATCCTTTTATTTTTGGCAGAGGCTTCGAAGAATTGATTTATGCGGAGGCTAGGGGCATCAAATGTCATTACATTCCAGGTATAAGT
>NZ_JBFTRT010000199.1:0-8160 GCF_056399685.1 Pedobacter sp. 01N416 | reverse complement strand
GATAGAATCTCCTGAAAAATATATTATCAACCAGGCTGGTACGGGGTTGGGACTGCCTATTGTTAAATCTTTGATCGAAACACAGGGAGGAAGAATTTATGTGAAAAGTAAACCGGGCATTGGTACCACGTTTAATATTTACATGAAATATGAAAATACTACCGAGCGTGTAAACGATACTCTAGATTTAGAACATTATGCGATTGTAAATCCAGGCACGGTTTGGGTAATTGATGATGATAAACTTATTCTAGATTTATGCGGAATGATTTTTCAGAAAAATAAAATCCCGTTTAGAAGCTTTACCCAGGTAGCCGATATCCTGCACGCAGCACCTGAGCCGGATTTAAAATATGTGCTGATTGATATGCGCATGCCCGAAATGACAGGATTCGAACTTTGTCATTTATTAAAGAAGAAACTCCCAGCGCACATTAAATTTTACGCTATTACTGCACAGGTTTTACCCGAAGAACGTGAAATGGTTTTGAGCGAGGGCTTTGATGGACTGATAATGAAACCATTTAGGGCAGTTGATATCCTATCTATATTTGATAGAACCGAAATTTTAACCCAGCAGCCTGAATTCGATTTTTCTTCCATTGAGAAAATGACCTTTGGCGACCAGCAAATGCTGGAGAAAATATTGAACCGTTTTAAACAGGATTCTATAGATGACGCTGCAGCGTTGAAAAAACATTTGATCGATAATGACTTAGATCAGGCCAGGTTACTGGTTCACCGCCTTGCAGGACGAACGGCGCAGATGGGTTCGAAGACTTTGGCAAACGCATTCCGCACCCTGGAATTAGAAATTGCCGAAAAAGGCCTAACCACCAATATTAAATCTGAAGTTTTACTACAGATCAGAAAACTGGATAGCTTAATTGCCTTTATGGAGGAAATCGACTACGCGAATGCCGGATAATTATTCTATGCCGTAACGCTCCATCTTGGCGTAAAGGGTTTTACGATCGATGTTTAAAATCTTGGCGGCTTTTGATTTGTTATGTCTCACTTTGATCAGCGTTTCAGTAATCAATGCTTTTTCATTCTGTTCGTTTACCGCTTTAAGGTCGGATGAATTACCTGGAGCTGACTGGTGATGGACAGAAATCATCATTTCATCAGGTAGTGCGCCAATCTGGGCAACATCGCCTGGGCTTAATAAAACCATACGTTTAATCACATTGCTAAGCTCGCGCAAATTTCCTGGCCAATCGTAACTAAGCAAAAGTGTTTTTGCCTCATTAGAAACACTTTTCACATTCCGTTCTAAATCACGGTTCGATAGCTGTATAAAGTGGTTGATAAACAGTTCTAAATCTCCACCTCTATCTCTCAATGGCGGAAGCTGGATTTTGAACTCATTTAAACGATGATATAAATCTTCTCTAAACTCACCCTGTTGCATGCTATTAGACAGATCATCGTTGGTAGCGGTAATGATGCGAACATTAACAGGGATTTGTTTGGTACTGCCCAAAGGCTGGATTACCCTTTCTTGTAAGGCCCTAAGTAATTTAATCTGCACTTCGTAACTTAGGTTACCCACTTCATCTAAAAATAATGTTCCGCCATTTGCAGCCTCAAACTGGCCTTTTTTGTCATTTAAAGCGCCTGTAAAAGCACCTTTTACATGGCCGAATAATTCGCTGGCAGCTAAATCTTTCGATAATGCACCGCAATCTATTGCTACGAAAGGTTTATCGGCACGCTTGCTCTGCTGGTGCAGGGTTCTGGCGGCAAATTCTTTTCCCGTACCGCTTTCACCCTGTATAATTACCGACATGTCGGTTGGGGCTACCAAACTGATGTGTTCATACAGTTTATCTGCAACGGCACTTTTCCCTTTTATAAAATCACTGTTTGTTTCTTTTGGTTCAACACTTTTTAAATCCTTTTTAGCTAAAGAATTTTTGATCACCATGAGTAACTCATCTGGATTAACCGGCTTGGTAATATAATCAAAAGCACCCAATTGGATAGATCTGACCGCAGTCCGAACATCATTAAAACTCGTCATGATGATTGCAGGTATGGATAGACCCAGATCACGGATGTGGCTAAGCACTTCAAGACCTGTCCCATCCGGAAGACGGTAATCGATTAAAAGTAAGTCGAATTCATTGTTTTCAACTTGCTTAAATGATTGCTTTACTTGGGTTACAAGGGTAATCTCATGACCGTTTTTTGTTAAAAAACCTTCAAGTAATTGAGCAAATGTAGTATCGTCTTCTAAGATCAGGATTCTCGCCATGTAACAAAAATAAGAAAAGCCGGACATAATCCGGCTTTCTTATAATAGGTAGATGTAATTATTTGGGTTTTATTGTACTGGCTTACCGTCTTTATCAATTTTAACCGAACCAGTTTCTGCTTCTTTTTTAACATTGATTAAGTAGTACTCCTTTGTTCCTTCTTTAACAGACCAAGCTTCAGTAGCAGTCCATCCTTTATAAGCATCAGATTTTAACGCTGTTGTAACTGGAGCAGGAAGTTCTTCCAATTTAACTGGAGTTTTAACTGCACTATCTTGAACTGCAACAATTGCAGCATTTTTGATTGTATTTACTTCACTTGCCTGAACTGCTGAGAATCCTGCAAAAGCTAAGAACGCAGCTGATAAAATTAATTTTTTCATCTGTTTAAAATTTTGTTTTATTTGTGATGAAACTGCCATGATTTTTCACTAGTGTTTTATTTCCCTTTTTTTGAGTTCAAGAACTCGCAAGCTCGGTTTAATCAATTACTTTGTGATTCTGAAAATCATGACGGTTTCGTAGTATGTATTTTTAGGTATGCGCAGCCCGAAGGCTACGCTTATGTTGATTATGCCTGTGTGGCGTATTTATTGAGATTATTGTACTGGCTTACCGTCTTTGTCGATTTTAACTGAACCAGTTTCTGCTTCTTTTTTAACATTAATTAAAAAATATTCTTTTGTACCTTCTTTAACAGAGAAAGCTTCAGTAGCAGTCCAGCCTTTGTATGCATCCGATTTTAATGCGGTAGTTACTGGTGCAGGAAGTTCTTCTAATTTAACTGGAGTTTTTACGGCACTATCTTGAACTGCAACAATTGCAGCGTTTTTAATTGTATTAACTTCACTTGCTTGAACTGCTGTGAATCCTGCGAATGCTAAAGTAGCGGCTAAAATGATCTTTTTCATGATATTATGTTTAAAATATGATTTGTAACTCGTGTTACGTTAAATACTCGTTAATTATGGAGCGCTAACCGGCCTTATTTATTGAACTGGTTTACCGTCTTTGTCAATTTTAACAGAATTGGTTTCTGCTTCTTTTTTAACGTTGATTAAGTAATACTCTTTTGCTCCTTCTTTCACCGACCAAGCTTCAGTAGCGGTCCATCCTTTGTAAGCATCAGATTTTAATGCTGTTGTTACTGGCTCAGGAAGTTCTTCCAATTTAACAGGAGTTTTTACTGCGCTATCTTGAACTGCAACAATTGCAGTAGTTTTAAAATCTTTTACCTCACTTGCCTGTACTGCTGAGAATCCTGCTAATGCTAATACTGTAGCTGCTAAAACGAACTTTTTCATAGTATATAATTAAAAATTTAATTTGTGTAACAATACTTGCTAATGTTTCACAATGGTGCCAAACCATTGATTTTGTTTAACTGTCTGTTTTTTAGGTATTTGTGTGTGTGCCAAGATTTTGGCATTGTGGAGCTTCTCCACACTTTGTGGTGAATGACTACAAGTTTTGGCGTTATTTTTTCATAATTGGAAATGCAGATTGCCCGTAGAGCGTTCTTGTACCGTCAGATGTTGCCATCTGACGGGTTTTRAAATTCCTTGGTGGAGTTAATTAGCTGTCAAATGGTAACATCTGACAGCACGCCAGAAAAAAATAATTTTCAATTTTTAAAAAAGAAGATTTTTTTCTATCATTGCAGCCCGATTGAAAGCCTCCTTAGCTCAGCTGGTAGAGCAACTGACTTGTAATCAGTAGGTCATTGGTTCGATTCCGATAGGAGGCTCTTTTTCTTTCCCCGTTTTCTAATTTAATTTCTTTTAGAAGCGTAATTTCAAAAATCATTTCATTATCAGAATAGGTCTGGCGTAGAAAAATATTTTATTTGCTCCGGTTATTCCGCTAATTTGCGGTATGTTAAAATACTTTTCAGCCGATTGGATATTTCCTGTTTCATCGCCTCCGCTTAAAAACGGAGTGGTAGCCGTAAATCCAGATGGTGAAATTAAAGAAGTGTTAACCCAGGAAGAGGCCGCAAGTCTTGGTTTAGCCATTACAAAACATAAAGGATCAATCGTTCCGGGTTTTATCAATACCCATTGCCATTTAGAACTGTCGCATATGCTGGGGCAAATTCCAGAGCAAACGGGTTTGGTAGAATTCGTCCAAAGTATTATCAAAAGCAGGCAGGGCGATATAGAAGAGATTAAAAAGGCTATGTATGTTGCTGATCAAAAAATGTTCAAAAACGGGATTGTAGCTGTTGGCGACATTTCCAACCAAATTTCATCAAAAGAAGTAAAAGAAAATAGCAAAATATATTATCACACCTTTATCGAGGCCATGGGTTTTAATCCTGAGCGAGCAGACGCTATAATGGATTTCGCTAAAGCGATTAAACAAGCCTTTGAACCTTTACCTGCATATATTGTACCACATGCACCGTATTCGGTATCGCCTGAATTATTTGGATTAATAATGGAGGAAGCTGAAAAAGATAATGCCTTTATTAGTGTTCATAACCAGGAAACTAAGGATGAAAATGCTTTCTTCGAAAATAAATCGGGTGGGTTTTTAGCGCTATACAAATTTCTAGGGCTCGATATTTCTTTCTTTATCCCCTCCAAAAAAACATCTTTACAAACTTGGCTTCCCTCTATTAAGGAGCAAAAAACTTTGTTGGTGCATAACACGGTTTCGAGTAAGGCTGATATCGCCTTTGCAAAAGAAAACAACAATAATTTATATTGGTGCCTTTGCCCGCAAGCCAATTTATATATCGAAAATGCTTTACCCGATCTTGATCTGTTAATTGAAGAAAATGTAAAGATTACTTTAGGAACAGATAGTTTAGCAAGTAACCATCAACTTAATATTCTATCAGAAATGATCACCTTACAGAAATACAAGCAGGTTACTTTTGAAAAACTTTTGAGTTGGGCAACTATAAATGGAGCCGAATTTTTGGAGCTTAATCAGCAAATTGGAACAATCGAGGTTGGTAAAAAGCCTGGATTGAATCTAATCCAGCTATCCCTTGATTTTAAGATAGAAAGCGATCAAGTAAAGCGGTTAATTTAATAGTATCTGGATATATACATTGGTTATTTCTTTTATCCGTCTTAAAAAATGCCTTTTTTAAGGCATGATATGATCTCATTGAAAACTTTAATGTCATTTAACTCTTGTACATTAAAAACTTAAATTTTTAATGTACAAGAGTTTCTGTTTCAAATTTTTTGATGTGATTTTTTCTTTTAACATTAAAAAATTAAAATTTTAAGGTTAAAATCCTATATTTGAATATGGCAAATATGATAAATCCGGATCGTACGAAACCCTGGAATTCACTTCCCGAGCTCCCAATTGATCCAAATATCTATCTTGATGTTGATATTCTGTTACAACTCGGTAATAGCAAAGCAGCCCTAGCACGTTTGCAGGGAAGAAGTATAGCGATTCCAAATCAAGGCCTGCTTATTAATTCGATAAGTTTGCAGGAGGCCAAGGCATCAAGTGCAATTGAAAATATTTTCACTACTGATGACGAACTTTATAAGGCATATAGTGAAGAAAATGTTGGACAAGTAAATGGGCCCGCGAAGGAAATTCTCTACTACAGGGAGGCATTATGGGAAGGCCATCAATATCTTCAGGAAGATGGGGCTATTGATATAGAATACTTTGTGAAGATGTACCGTATTGTTAGTCAATTCAACGATGGCATTCGGCCTCCAGTTGCTCAGGTTGTAATTAAAGAAGGTGGAAGTGGACCTAATGCAGGAAAAGTGTTTTATACCCCTCCAAGAGGCGCAGGGATAATTGAAGCCAAAATGAATAATTTGATTACATTTCTTAATGATGAGGTTAATTATCCATTAGATCCATTGCTTAAGATGGCCATTGGCCATTATCAGTTCGAAGCAATACATCCATTTAGGGATGGCAACGGTAGAACAGGAAGGATTTTTAATATAAATTATCTAACAAAAAAAGGGTTGCTTGACTATCCAATACTTTTTCTGAGTAAATATATTATGCAAAATAAAGAAGGGTATTATGCTGGTCTTGCAGGAATTACTCAGCGGGGAAGTTGGAAAAACTGGTTACTTTATATGCTTAAAGCAGTTGAAGTAACAGCAAATATTACCTATGATAAGATCAACGACATTATTGCAGCGAAAGAGGCAATTACAGAGGCAGTTATGGCGGATACAGATATTCAACGACCAGATTCATTAATAAGTTCAATTTTTACTCAACCTTTTACTCGGGTTCAGCATTTAGTTAAAGCTGGTATTTACGCAGAAAATACCGCAAGAAAATATCTAGATCTACTCACAGGGATGGGGGTTCTTGAAAAGAGGACCGTTGGTAAAGGGCATTATTTTCTTAATTTAGAATTGTACAGAATACTCTCAGAATAATAGATGCTTCTAATTTGCCATCCATTTATAAAGTAAATATTTCGATGAATCCAATCTGTAAACTTTTCAATATTAAATATCCAATTATTCAGGCCGGAATGGTTTGGTGCAGTGGGTGGAGATTGGCATCGGCAGTTTCTAATGCAGGAGGTCTTGGCATTATTGGAGCCGGTTCAATGTATCCTGATGTTTTAAGAACACATATTCAGAAGTGCAAATTAGCTACCCATCTGCCGTTTGGTGTTAATATTCCATTGCTGTATCCCAATATTCAGGAAATTATAGATGTGGTAATTGAAGAGAAAGTAAAAATTGTATTTTCTTCTGCTGGTAATCCTGCAACATGGACCAGTTTTTTAAAAGAAAAGGGTATTACTGTCGTTCATGTAATTGCCAATACAAAATTTGCCATAAAAGCCCAGGAAGCTGGCGTTGATGCCATCGTTGCTGAAGGTTTCGAAGCAGGCGGACATAACGGGAGAGAAGAAACCACCACCATGTGTTTAATTCCGATGATAAGGGATGCTGTTAAAATTCCTGTCATTGCAGCTGGCGGCATTGGGAGTGGAAAAGCCATGTTGGCTGCGTTTGCTTTAGGAGCAGATGCGGTTCAGATCGGTTCGGCCTTTGCTGTTGCCGAAGAATCATCTGCTCATCCGGCATTTAAAAATAAAATTATTGCTGCTGCTGAAGGCGACACTAGACTGGCCATGAAAAAACTGGTTCCGGTGCGGTTGCTGAAAAATGAATTTGCCGATGCAATATCGGTAGCAGAAGCTGAAGGCGCAGACCGAGGCCGCTTAATGGAGCTTTTGGGCAGAGCAAGGGCAAAAGCAGGAATGTTTGAGGGCGATATGGAAAACGGAGAACTCGAAATCGGTCAGGTTTCGGCTATGCTGGATGAAATTAAACCTGCAAAAGAAATCCTGAAAGAAATATGGTCAGATTTTAGGTCCGAATTGCAAAGATTTAACAGTTTACAAAGCGAATTGGACTTATAAACATATGGATACACAATTGCTTTACTAACTTTGCAACAATAAATTTTAGCATGAGCGAAAAAAATATAAAATCTCCACAAGGGAATTTAGGGGTGAAACACCTCAATATAACGATAACAGGTAAAGTACAGGGCGTTGGCTTCAGGGAAACCACAAAAATTATTGCCAACCAAATGATGGTAACCGGTTTTGTAAGGAACGAAAAAGACGGATCGGTTTATATCGAAGCGGAAGGCGACAATATTTTTCTGGAAGAATTTGTAAACTGGTGCCACGAAGGGCCAGACCGCTCGCGTGTAGAAAATGTGGCGGTAAGCGATGGTGAAGTAAAAAACTATCGTAATTTTGAAATCTTAAGAAAATAAATTGCTGAATTGTTGGATTGCTATATTGTTCCACTAAGGAGCCTATCTCAATACGCAGTACTCAAATCTCAATCATAAATGTCTGTATATAAAAAGTTTCTTGGGCAAACCATGGTTTATGGTATCAGTACCATCGCCTCGCGGT
>NZ_JBFTRT010000198.1:0-8173 GCF_056399685.1 Pedobacter sp. 01N416 | reverse complement strand
GACCGATTCTTCTTTTTGTTCTTCTTCCATGATCTTTTTACCAGGTAACAACCATTATTCCTTTTTCTATTAATATGGTGATGGCAACAATCATAAGGGTAAATAATACCATCATAAATTTAAGTGAAATCTTCCTGGAAATCAGTTTAAAGTATTTTTCAGTAGCATAACTTTTTTTGATAGCAGATGTTCTTTTCCTTTTTAATGAGCTTAATTTTCTCATCATTAACATTCCAAGGAATGCTAAAAACAGGCTGAACAATATTTCTATGTATGGATGCATTGTTTTTGTTAAAGAGTTATCCTAAAAGTTAATTTCATTTTTAAAATGGTCGTCATCTCGACTGAAGCGCAGCGCAATGGAGAGATCTGCATTAGATTTCTCGACTACGCGGCGCTCCGCTCGAAATGACGAACTGACTCTTATTAAAACGAAACCGCTATACTCGCTGTAAGGGCTGTATTGGCATTTACTGCTGCTGCATCCCTCACAAAGATTTTATCCTTGCTATCGTAGGCMTTTCCTTCCAGACGGATAATTGCATTGGAGATTGGCGAATAATCAAGGTTTAACGAGTAGCCTTTTGTCTTGAAACCTTCTGGTGTTCCGGTGGCGATAAAGATCCCGTTTTTATCTTCGTAATATTCGAACCTTCCGGCAACAGCCCATTTTGGTGCAAATTTATATTGAAGTATTGCCACAGGTGAAATCACCTCGTTTTTATCATCACTACCTTTTGCTTTCTGCTGTGTTCCATAGTCAAATCCAACGGTTACACCAAATTTGTCGGTAACCTGAAAGATGCCATAAACGTTGTGGTAAAACCTGTTTACCCTAACCGAATCAGCACCTTCAGTTCCAAGATAATTGCTGTAGTTTACCATGATCTTGTCTGTTGGTTTCCAGGTTAGCTGAAGTCCGCCCGCAGGTTTGTTATTTCCATTCTGGCGGGTAATACGCTGCCATCCGTTAAGGTAAAGTGCTGTTGCTGTAAATTTGCCATCTTTGGTACCATAAGTAATTTTTGCACCCGACTCATAATAAGGGGTGTTCTCAGAAGAAATATTTCTGGTTAACACCCAACAGTCTTTTGAAACCGCACCTTCAAAACCGATGTGCGAAGAAAAGATTCCGGCATCAACCCAAAGGTTTTCCGATTTGGATAATTTCACGCCAGCATTGGCCTCAAAGATATTTTTTAATACGCCAGGCTCAGCAGCAAGATTTGCATTGGCATAAGTTCCTGCCATTACTGCTAAATTAGCCCTGATCATTCCGCTATCATAAGCTGCCTTGATAAAACCAAGGTTCAGGTTTACCTCGTTTGCACGGTTATGTGAATAAATAAACCCCGGACGGTTATGATCGGCTGGTTTGTTAAAATCGTATCCATAATAGGCTTCAAGATAGCCGCTCACTTTAATTTTCGGTTCTTCCTGTGCTTTTGCGAAGAATCCGGCTGTAACTGCAGCGGCTAGTAATACTAATTTTTTCATAAAATTGGAATTGTTTTGTGTAAGGCAAAGCCAATGAGGCCCATGCTCGTTTTTACGGGCCTCATCTGCTTGGTTATTGTTAATTCTTGGGTATTGTCAGATTGACCGGTGATGCTGCCTGCCGGACTGTTTTGGCAAACGCTTTACAGGCAGGCAGCAGGATGGTCAGTTTTTTAAAGTTCGTCCAGGGCAAGGTTTAATTTCAACACATTTACCGATGAGGGGCCAAAAAGCCCCATAAAAGGCTTAAGAGTATTCATGGCAATTAGCTCTTTCACTTTCTTCTCATCTATTTTTCTGGCCTTTGCCACTCTTGCAACCTGGATCGCGGCACCCTGTTCAGAAATATTCGGATCAAGCCCGCTTCCTGATGCGGTAACCATATCGGCAGGAATATCTGATTTTTTGATACCTGGGTTGTATTTCAATAAGGTATCGATACGCGACTGCACCTCTTTTAAATAATCAGGGTTTGATGGCCCTTTGTTAGAACCTGCAGAACCCGCTGCATTGTAAGCAACCGCTGATGGTCTTCCCCAGAGATATTGCGGTTTGGTAAAAGATTGACCCAGCAACGCATAACCAACTGTTTTACCATTTTTGGTGATTTTTTCTCCGCCACCGTTGCCTTTAGACATTTTTCCAATAAAGGCCACAGTGATTGGATATACTACGCATAACAGTACCAATAGGACTAGGGTTAAGCGGATAGATTGAATGATATACTTTTTCATTTTTATATTCTTTTAATTTTTTATTCGATTCGTCATTCCCAACTTGATTGGGAATCTTAATGCAATAGATTTAAGATTCCCGCCTACGCGGGAATGAAGAATACTTTACACAAATAGACCGACCAATAAATCGATTATTTTAATCCCTATAAATGGGGCTACTACACCACCAATACCATATATAAACAGGTTTCTGCGTAATAAAGCAGTTGCGCCGATAGGTTTGTAAGCCACACCTTTTAATGCCAGTGGAATCAGGATCGGGATAATGATGGCGTTAAAAATTACTGCCGACATGATGGCTGATTCTGGTGAGTGCAGCCCCATAATGTTCAGGCTTTGCAAGGCAGGAATTGAAGCAATAAACAATGCCGGAACGATGGCGAAATACTTGGCCACATCATTCGCGATGGAAAAAGTAGTTAGTGTACCACGTGTAATTAGTAACTGTTTACCGATCTCTACGATTTCGATCAGTTTAGTAGGGTCGTTATCCAAATCGACCATATTACCTGCCTCTTTTGCAGCCTGTGTCCCACTGTTCATGGCTACACCGACATCTGCCTGTGCTAAGGCAGGCGCATCATTGGTACCGTCTCCCATCATTGCTACCAGTTTGCCTAAGTTCTGTTCGTCTTTGATGTAGTTCATTTTATCCTCGGGTTTGGCCTCAGCTATAAAATCGTCAACACCAGCTTTCTCTGCAATATATTTAGCTGTTAATGGATTATCACCTGTAACCATCACGGTTTTCACACCCATTTTCCTTAAACGTTCGAAACGTTCGCTGATCCCTGGTTTAATAATATCCTGAAGCTCGATTACGCCAAGGGCCTTTTCATTTTCAGACACCACAAGTGGCGTTCCTCCATTGGTAGCAATGGCCTTTACATGATTTTCGATATCGGAAGGAAAAATATTTCCAGCTTTTTCTACAATATTCCTGATTGAATCGAAAGCCCCTTTTCTAATTCTTCTTCCATCAAGGGTATCTAATCCACTTGAGCGGGTTTCGGCAGTAAATTTGATAAAAGTAGATCCCTGAGGTGTTCCGGCAGATTTAACACCCTGCTCAGCAGCCAGTTCGATGATTGATTTTCCCTCTGGGGTTTCATCGGCCAAAGAGCTCAGCAAACAGGCATCAGTAAAAGCTTTAATGTTTACTCCTGCTGTTGGATAAAAGTTGGTTGCTTTACGGTTACCAATGGTGATGGTTCCGGTCTTGTCTAAAAGCAATACGTCAATATCACCTGCAGTTTCTACCGCTTTACCCGATTTGGTAATTACGTTGGCTCTTAATGCCCTGTCCATTCCGGCAATACCAATGGCAGATAAAAGTCCGCCTATGGTGGTTGGGATCAGACATACAAACAGCGAGATCAGTGCAGCAATGGTAATCGGCGTATTGGCGTAATCGGCAAAAGGTTTCAACGTTATGCATACGATGATAAACACCAGGGTAAAACTGGCCAGTAAAATGGTTAAAGCAATTTCGTTTGGTGTTTTCTGGCGCGATGCACCTTCAACCAAGGCAATCATCTTATCCAAAAAGCTTTCGCCTGGAGCAGTGCTTACCTGAACTTTAATCTCATCAGACAATACTTTTGTACCTCCGGTTACTGAAGATTTATCTCCCCCCGATTCGCGAATTACAGGAGCAGACTCGCCGGTAATGGCCGATTCGTCAATAGTGGCAATACCTTCAATAATCTCTCCATCAGTTGGGATGGTATCGCCTGTTTCGCAAATAAACACATCGCCTTTCTTTAACTGGTTGGACGAACGGATTTCGATGATTCCGTTGGCCAAAAGTACCTTTGCAGGTGTTTCTTCTCTTGTTTTACGGAGGCTGTCTGCCTGTGCTTTCCCTCTTGCCTCTGCAATGGCTTCAGCGAAGTTTGCAAACAGCACGGTAAGCAATAAGACTAAAAAGATGAAGAAATTGTATAACGGTGATCCCTGTCCGCTATGGCTAAAAGAGTACACAGTAACATAAGCCATTACCAGTGTTCCTATTTCCACAGTAAACATGACCGGATTACGCACCATTGCCCTTGGATCGAGTTTGATGAAAGATTGTTTTAGCGCGGTCTGCACCAAGGCAGGTTCGAACAATTTATTATTGGGTTTCATTTGTATGTTTATTTAAGCATGGTAAAATATTCTGCTAATGGACCTAAAGCCAGAGCAGGGAAATAAGAAAGTGCATTTAACACGATGATTACCGCGAAAGTCATTAGGGCAAAGGTCTTGGTATCTGTTTTAAGTGTACCTGCAGATTCAGGGATGAATTTTTTAGCGCCTAATAATCCAGCGATGGCAACAGGTCCGATAATCGGTAAAAAACGACCAAGGAAAATCACAATACCGGTAGATAGATTCCAGAAGATATTGTTATCGCCAAGTCCTTCAAACCCTGAGCCATTGTTAGCGTTGGATGAAGTCATTTCATATAACATTTCTGAGAATCCATGGAAACCAGGATTATTGAGCCAGTTTTTAGGCTGAACAGCCCATGCAGCATCGCCATGACTGGTAAAAACATAACTTGCAATGGCTGTTCCAGCAAGGATCAAAAACGGACTTAACAAAGTGATAATCGCTGCAATCTTAATCTCTCTTGCCTCTACTTTATGCCCAAGAAACTCTGGTGTTCTTCCCACCATCAAGCCTGAAATAAATACAGCAACAATTAAATAAATGAAGTAATTCAATAAACCTACGCCGCAGCCTCCGTAGAATGAATTGATCATCATGGCCAGTAATTGCCATAATCCGGTTAAAGGCATGGTACTATCGTGCATCCCGTTTACCGATCCTGTAGAAATTACAGTGGTAAGTGTACTCCAATAAGCAGTAGCTGCCGGACCGAAGCGCACTTCTTTACCTTCCATTGCACCGGTAGTTTGCGAGATACCCATTTTAGCCAAGGCCGGGTTACCGCCCAACTCTGAACTTAAGGTTGGTAAAAGCAACATAAACAAACCAATGGTCATTACACCAAAAATGGTCCAGGCTAGTTTTTTTCTACGGATAAAATAACCAAATGCAATGATCATCGCTAAAGGGATAATTGTTTGCGCAATCATTTCTACCATATTGGTAAAGTAGCTTGGATTTTCAAAAGGATGTGCCGAATTGGCCCCAAAATAACCTCCACCATTTGTACCTAAATGTTTAATGGCAATCATTTGAGCAGCTGGTCCTCTCGAAACATGTACGGTATCACCTTGAAGGGAAATAAATTGATCTTTACCCTCATAGCTTGCTGGGGTACCATTAAAAGTTAAGATTAAAGCAACCACAAGTGATAAAGGCAACAATAAACGGGTAATCGATTTTACAAAAAACTCCCAGAAGTTACCAAGCTCGGTTGTTGTTTTATCTCTAAAGGCTTTAAAAAGGACTACCGCAGCCGCAATACCAGTTGCCGCACTTACAAACTGAAGAAACATGAGCACATATTGCTGGGTAAGGTAACTTACGCCACTTTCGCCCGAATAATGCTGCAGATTACAGTTGGCAACAAAGCTGATAATGGTATTAAAAGCCAAATCTGGCGTCATCGCAGAGTTGCCATCCGGATTGAATGGAAGTTTATCCTGAAAGATGAGGACAAAAAAGCCGTAAAACAACCATAGTATATTAATGGTAAGCAGTGCTTTTAACTGCTGTTTCCAGTTCATCTGTTCTTTAATATTGATTCCGGAAAGCTTGTAAATACCAGTTTCCAATGGTTTTAAAAAATCTGTCCAGACTTTTTCTCCTGCAAAAACCTTAGCCAGGTATTTACCCAATGGTATTGCGATGACCAGGGTGAGCAGGAAGGTGGCGATAATGCCTGTTAATTCGGTGTTCATTTTTTGATTTGTTAATTGCGCTCCTTAAAGGAGAAAAGATTAAAATTTTTCGGGTTTGATCAGCACGTAGATCATATAGATAAATACGGCGATGGCGATAATGAATAATGCGATCATAATGTTAGATTTTTTCGAACCAGTCGATTGATTTGTAAGTAGCCCAGCAGAGCAGGATTAGGATTAAAAAAATGAGTATTGTCATGATTGTATTGATTTTACATGCCATTAGCCAACTCTTATACCATAAAAGAAAAACAAATCACAAACAATTGATTTACAGATATTTACAATAATAAAGAGTTATTAAAGTTAAATTAGGCATAAAAAAACCCTTCCATTTTGGAAAGGTTTTTTTCATTTGGGAAAAATTAGTTCGTCATTGCTGAAAAGAAACGACAGCCTAAACTCTGGTCTTAGCGTCTCGCCAAGATATGCTCTGGTCTTAGCATCCGCTAAGACCTCATCATGTAATTCCGTGTTCTCCGAGTCTCCATGGCAAAAACTAAGACTAGGAAAGACGCTAAGACTAAGAGAGCTCCAAAGTTTCGAGTAAACTGATGTAAATATCAATCCCTTCTTCAATTTCCTCAATGCCAATAAATTCATCGGCAGTATGAGAGCGTGCAGAATTACCTGGTCCCATTTTAACCGAAGGCATATCCAACCAGCCTAGATCGGAGCTTGTTGGCGAAAGGTAAGTTTTCCTGCCAAGCGAAAGTCCGCTTATCACAACAGGATGAAGCATATCGATAAAAGATGGCTTTAATACGTTTGGCCGCAAAGTAAAATGGCATGAGGTATGATTGACAATGGTATTCACTATTTCTCTTTCGGTATAATTATGGTCGAAACGGATATCTACCGTAAAACTGCACTCAGCTGGAACAATGTTGTGTTGAATACCTGCCCTGATCTCTGTAACCGTCATTTTAACAGGCTGCGGTTGATCGTCCATAATGGGAAACAGATAATTTTTGAACCAGTCGATATCTTTAAGGGCATGGTAAATGGCATTATCGCCCTCCTCCCTAGCCGCATGGCCTGAGCGGCCTTTTGAAACGCAGTCGATTACCATCGAACCTTTTTCGGCAATGGCCATATGCATACCCGTGGGTTCGCCTACAATGGCAAAAGATATTCCTCTAATATCAGGTAATATGCTGCGGATGCCCAATTCTCCTGAGGTTTCTTCTTCGGCAGTTGCCGCAAGGCAGAGGTTAAAGGGAAGATCTTTTCGATCATAGAAATACAAGAAAGTAGCGGTTAAAGCCACCAGCGGACCGCCGGCATCGTTACTGCCCAGTCCGTATATTTTTTCATCTTCTATAATCGGGCTAAAAGGATCTCTGGTATACTGTTTATTAGGTTTAACCGTATCGTGATGGGAGTTTAATAGGATGGTTGGCTTTGAAGCATCTAGGTGTTTATTGTAACACCAGATATTGTTGTATTTTCTAAAAGTGTTTATGCCTTGCAGGTTTAAGAAAGATTCGATCTGGTCGGCAGTAAGCATCTCATCGCCACTGATAGAAGGAATAGCGATTAAGGAGGAAAGGAGTTCGAGTGATTCCTGATAGAGGTGATTAAGATCAGGACCCTCGGTAAGTTTTATTTTACTGATCGTGTTCATGATAATGTGGTTAGGTATTTTAAGAATAAATAACTTCCTGGTAGATCTCAGCTTGCTGATAAACTATGGGTTGTGCATCAGCAAAGTATTCCGGATCGAAAAGCATAGCGGTACAGAGGCAATTGCATTTTTTCTTGCGTGTTAAAATATCGTAGTTCACGCAGCTTTTGCAACCTTCCCAGAAATGCTCATCGTGTGTGATCTCGGCAAAACTGACTGGCAGAAAACCAAGTTTGGCGTTCATCCGCATAATTGCGGGGCCTGAGGTAATGCTAAAGATTTTTGAATTGGGATACAATCTTCTCGACATCTTGAAGATTCTGTTTTTGATGGATCTGGCTACTCCAGAATTCCTGAATTTGGGTGCAACAATAAGCCCCGAGTTGGAAACGAAGCGTTCATCTTCCCAGGTTTCGAGGTAAGAAAAACCTACCCACTCGCCAGTACTAGTT
>NZ_JBFTRT010000197.1:0-8198 GCF_056399685.1 Pedobacter sp. 01N416 | reverse complement strand
ATCAATTACAGGGCAAAAGATACCGTTCAGGGCAAAAGTGTAAACTTCGAAAACGTATCTGTTAAAGAGTTGAGCGGAATTTTTGAAGGGCTCGATACCAAAAACCATTTGATTAAAACCAATATCAAAAACCTAACTTTTAAAGAGCGTAGCGGGTTTTACCTTAAAAACTTAACGGCCCAAACCACTATAGACAGTAATGCCATCGAGCTGAAAAACCTATTGCTCGAAACCAATCAGAGCCGTTTAACAAACTATTACCAAATGCGGTTTAAAAGTTATAAAGACTTTAACCACTATGTAGATAATGTTCGGATGAAGGCCATTTTTAAAGATAGCCACATCACTTCCAGAGATATAGCCTTCTTTGCGCCTGAGCTGAACACCATGAAACTCGACCTTGATGTTGATGGCCAGATTACGGGTTTAGTGAATAACCTTAAAGCCAAAAAACTATMGTTAAGAACCGGAAAAGCCACACACATTAAAGGCGATTTTATTTTAAAGGGACTGCCGAAATGGAAAGAAACCTTTATGGACCTCAACATTGAAATGGCGGGAACGAATAAAACCGATCTGGATGAGGTACTGGCCGGCATTACCAACAGCAAAAAGAAAATTGTTCCGGTAATTGTGAACAAATTCGGCAACATTAACTTTAACGGAAGTTTTACCGGTTTCCAGAACGACTTTATTGCTTACGGCGAATTTAAAACCAAACTTGGCCGTATTGTTTCGGATGTGAACATGAAAATCGATAAAAACGATGTTCCTTCATATACAGGGAACGTAAAAAGCTACGATTTTAATCTTGGCAACCTGATTGACGAAAAAAGCCTTGGCCGTATCAGCTCCTCACTGTATGTTAAGGGCCGCGGCACTGAGCTTAAAGATTTGACCGAGAAGATAAACGGCGATGTAACCTATATCGACTTTAATAATTACCGTTACCACAATGTGAAGATTGACGGAACCTTTAACAAAAAGTATTTCGATGGCAAGCTGAGCATTAACGACCGTAATGTTAAACTGGTTTTTGATGGCGGAGTAAACCTGAATCCTAAACTGCCGGTATTTAACTTTAATGCCACTATTTCTAAAGCAAGATTAAAGGCTTTAAAGCTGGTGAAAGATTCGTTGCAGGTTGATGCTAAATTTACCACCAATTTCTCGGGTACCAACCTGAACAATATCTCAGGTAAATTATTAATAGAACAAATCAGGCTGCAAAATTCGAAGGGTATCTACAGTGTTGATTCGGTACAGTTAATGGCCGCCGGAAAGGGTGCCAGCCGCGTACTGGATATCCGATCAGATATTTTAGATGCCAGTATTAAAGGTGAGTACGATTTAAATTCTATTGTTTCTTATTACAAAGCCATCGCCAAAACCTATATCCCTTCGTTAAAGGCTGATATTATCAAATACAAGAACCAGATTTTTCAGTTTAACCTGAAGGTTAAAAAGTTCGAACCGCTGGCGCAAATATTTGTCCCAGGCTTAGAATTAGAAGAAGGGGCTACATTAACCGGCGATTTCGACTCGCGCAACAATACCGCAACGCTGAACGGTTTTGTTAAGAAACTAAAATACAATGGTATTGTGGTAAACAATATCATCCTCGATGAAAATACCACCACACAACAGCTTCAACTGATTGTAACTTCAGATCGGGTGCAGATTAACGACAGTTTGTTTATTAAAGATGTAAACATTTCCAACATCCTGCGGAACGACAGTTTGGCTTTCAACGTAAAAATGTCGAACGCTGAAGAGGACAATCAGCTCGATTTAAACGGCCTGGTAGAGTTTACCAAAAACCAAGATACCACAGCAAGGCTAAGCGTATTGCCTTCTATCTTAAAAATCAACAACGAAGAGTGGCGCATCCAGGAGAAGGTACGCATCGTGCTCAACAATGGCAAAACCGAGATCACTAATTTCGATTTAACCAACGGAAAGCAGCAGGTTATTATTGATGGATTAATTTCGGAAGACCCTAAAGATTTAATCAGTGTTGGCTTTAAAGATTTCAACTTAAAAACCCTGAACCCTTTTACCAAAGGCTTTGGTGTTAAACTGGGTGGAAACCTGAACGGCACAACCGATCTGTACGGTATATTAAAAGCACCGAGGGTTGCCGACGATTTAAAGATCGATTCGTTAAACTTTAACGATATCTATATCGGTACTTTAACCGATACCTCATCATATAGCAACGAAAGCAAAAAGATCAACGTATTTACCCGCATTATGGCCGACGATTCGGAGACTTTTAAGCTGACTGGAAATCTCGATCTAAAAGAAAAAGAAATCGACCTGGCTGTAAAAATGGACGAAAGCAAGCTCACCATCCTCGAGCCTTTTGTTAAACAACTGGTATCGAATTTAAAGGGGAATATCTCGGCTGACTTAACCGTAAAGGGCAAATTAGAAAAACCTGAAATTAATGGAACCCTATCATTAGATAAAGGGCAGCTGATGGTAAACTACCTTAAAACCACTTATGTAATTACCGATGAGGTAGAAATAAACAATAGCGTAATTAAACTCGGCGATTTTGAACTTAAGGATCTGGAAGGTCATGAGGCTACCGCACGCGGCACTGTAGACTTAAACGACATCAATTACCCTACTTTGGATGTAACAGTTAACGCGAATAGCTTAATGGCCTTAAATACCACCAGCAAAGACAATTCGGTGTATTATGGCCGGGCCTACGGCACTGGTGTATTTAAGTTTACCGGGCCTACCAATAAAATGAAGATTGATATTAAGGCAAAAACTGAAAAAGGAACCGTTTTCAACCTGCCTTTAAACAGTTCAGAAACCATATCAGATAAAGATTTCATTAATTTTGTAAGCCGCGATTCGACTGTGCTGGTTAAGAAAAAGACCAACTTTGATGGCCTGACCCTAACCTTCAAATTAACCATCGACCCGAATACCACGGCGAATATATTTACAACCCTGGGTAATTTAAGTGGCAAGGGTAATGCCGAGCTAAACTTAAACATCAACAGTTTCGGCGATTTCGAAATGTCTGGCGATTATATCATCGAAACCGGAAGTTTCGATTTTACAGCACAGGAGGTAATTAACAAAAAATTCGAGATCAGGCAAGGTGGCACCATCCGCTGGACGGGTAACCCTACAGCTGCACAGATAAACCTAAAAGCAGTATACGCTTTGAGAGCGAGTTTGAACGACCTTTACAAAGCAGCCAACCGCGATGCCAGCAGTAATGCCAACCAAAGGGTAAATACTGAGGTTGAGATGGGTTTAACAGGTTTACTCTTAAAACCAGATATTAAACTTGATATTAACTTCCCTGCTCAGCCTTCTATCAAAGAAGAACTGCAAACCTATTTCAGCGATCAGAACAACCTGAACCTTCAGGCTTTCAGTTTAATTATCAGAAGAAGTTTTGCCCCTGGAAACGGAGGAGAATCGATCGGGAACCAGCTCAGCTCTACCGCAACCAGTACAGCTACCGAGTTGGTATTTAACCAGTTTAACAATGTACTTTCTTCATTAAACTTAAATTTTGTCGATCTGAATGTACGCTCGTTGAGCGAGGCCAATGCATCGTTCAAATTCTTTAGCGATCGTTTAATTATCAACGCAGGTATTGTAGATCGGAACAGTGTGAACGATTTTACCGTTATCGATTTCTCTAAAGACAATGTGGGTAGAGAGGTTGAGGCCCTTTTCTTAATTAAAAAAGATGGAAGCTTAACTGTTAAGGCCGCAAATAAACCACCTACGCAACAAAGTATCTTCTTAAACAGCGGGATTAGCTCAACGGCAAATGTAACCTCTTTCGGTTTGGTTTACACCCAGCAGTTTGATACGTTTAAGGAGTTTATCCAGAAAATTTCTGGTGCTTACCGCCGAAACCTAAAACGGAAACAAAGCCAGGCCCCTGTTAAAACCAATAAATCGATCAATAAAGAAGCAATTATCAATCAGAGTAAAGGGAATCAACGGAGGTAGAGAGGTTCATTGGTCATTGGTTCAATAGTCAATAGTTTATTGGTCATTGGTCCGGATGTCATTCTTCCTCATACGTCATTGCGAGAAGGAACGACGAAGCAATCTTCTTTGATAGACTATGTATCATTTAGGTCCTGAAACAAGTTCAGGAGGACGAACGCCGTGGGAATGACGCAAGCAAAGAAACCATGCAGTGCTCAGCGAAGCTAATCAGCCCTATAGCATTACGATTCCCAATCAAGTTGGGAATGACGCATACATAAGAAATTAACTCTGATTATGGCGGCCGTCATTCCCGCGCAATGACGATTGATCTCGATTGAAATAATGAGAATGGTTTCTCTGCTCCATACTATATGCACCCTGCTATCCGGCCTAGGATATGATGGAAGGAGAAAACGTTAAAGCTTTAGCACCTCCTCTCAACCTACCACAACCCCGAGGTAGCACGCCCTCCCCGATTTTTCATCGGGGGCTTGTGCTGACGATCAATTAAGCTTTGACGAATTTATCCGACATCAGATCCAAGCCTTGATTGTTTGTTTCTTTATCATCAAGGATAAAGAAAAAGCCCTTCGGCGGCTAGCCGAGGCAAGCATGTGGAAGGGAGAAAGACGGCTATTTAAAGATCCTTCGCTGCGCTCAGGATGACAAATATCCTAACAAAAAAGACCAACAATCGAACATCTGTTCAACTGTTGGTCTTGTATAAGTTTTCAATTAGCGGTTTTCAGTTCTTACAATCCAAACTGTTAACTGCCAACTGAATTATCCTTTCATAATCGAATGGCCCATTTTATCTCTTTTGGTGGTCAAATAACGTTCGTTATGTACGTTACTTGCAATTTCTATAGGAATATTTTCGACCACTTCTAAGCCATAACCAATTAGACCTGCTCTTTTGGTTGGGTTATTACTCATTAAACGCATTTTAGTAACCCCTTCCGATCGCAGGATCTGCGCACCTACACCATAATCGCGTTCGTCGCCTTTAAAGCCTAATTTAATATTCGCTTCTACCGTGTCAAAACCGGCATCCTGTAAGTTATACGAACGTAATTTATTAATCAGCCCGATACCTCTACCCTCCTGGTTCATGTATACGACAATGCCTTTACCTTCTTTTTCGATCATCTCTAGTGCTTTGTGCAACTGCGGACCGCAATCGCAACGGCACGACCCAAAGATATCGCCTGTTACACAAGAGCTGTGTACACGTGCTAAAATCGGTTCGTTGGCATTCCATTCGCCTTTAGAAATGGCTAAGTGCGTGGCATTGTTATCCAACTGGGTATAAGCCGTCATTTTAAAATCACCCCAAGCAGTAGGTAAATCGATGCTAACCTCTTGTTTAATCAAACTATCCATGGTTAAACGGTAAGCGATTAAATCTTCGATTGATATAATTTTTAACTGGTGCTGTTCGGCAATTTTAAATAAATCAGGGAGTCTGGCCATTTCACCATCTTCTTTTAAAATCTCTACCAATAAACCTGCAGGTTTCATGCCGGCCAAACGCGCTAAATCTACCGCAGCCTCTGTATGACCAGCACGGCGGATTACGCCACCATCTTTTGCAATTAAAGGAAAAATATGTCCTGGTCTGCCCAACTCTTCAGGGTTGGTTTTAGGATTAACCAGGGCCAGCATGGTTTTAGAGCGGTCGCTTGCTGAGATCCCGGTGGTACAACCGTGTCCAACCAGATCTACGGAAACCGTAAAATTAGTTTCGTAAGCTGCCGTATTTTTACCCACCATCAGGTTAAGGTTTAACTCTTTACAACGTTCTTCTGTTAAGGGCGCACAGATTAAACCACGGCCGTAAGTAGCCATAAAATTGATGATCTCGGGCGTTGCATTTTCGGCTGCCGTTAAAAAATCACCTTCGTTCTCTCTATTCTCATCATCTACAACAATAATCACTTTACCAGCTTTTATATCTGCGATGGCCTCTTCTATTGTGTTTAATTTTGTTTGCATTTTATAAACATTATGGGGCAATGGCGTGTTAAAATCAATTTATACCACAAACAATAACCCGTACAAATGTACAACCTTATTGAGCAATATTTGGATTAAAATATCATCTGTAAGTAAAGGAAAAGACGCCTATTTTTCCTTCTTTTTAAACAGTTGAAGGAAGAGTTGTTTGTAATAATTTACATCAAACAAGGCCGAATCTACTGTAGCTTTATAGGTTAAAAAGGCCGCCAGTGGCGATAAAACGATTACGGCAATCCACATCCCGAATATCGGGTTTAAATTACCTTCGCGTGCTGATTTTTCGGCCACTGTGGTAATAATGTGATACACCAGAAAGAAACAAATGGCCACCACTACCGGTAAACCCATTCCCCCTTTTCTGATAATCGCACCCAAGGGTGCACCAATAAAAAACAACAGGATACAAGATGCGGCCAGGGTAAATTTACGCTGGTACTCTACTGTGGTAAAAATAATTTCGCCGGTTAAATCAGTTTGGCGCGGCCCCCAGTTGGGTACATGCTGCATAATATTCGCCACCGTATTGTTTGCATTATCGAGGGCCAGTTTCCGCGATCCGTTAGGGATACTCTTCAATATTACATCATCAATCTCTTTCGGTACGGCTTTTACTTTGGTATAACCTTTAGTCACATTAAACTGTTTAAAGTTGCTGGTGAGGTTGGCAATGGTGCGCATTTTCATCGTATCCAGTTGCTTGGTCAGCGAGTCGCGCTTTTTTACGATCCCTTTCAGGTTTAACATGGGCGTACTGTTTCCAAAAGCATTAGGATCGGTGGTATTTCCATCAAAAGACGACATATCGAAACGCGGTGAGGTTTCTTTAAAACGGTTCCGCGTAAAAATCTGCCTGGGGTTGTACATGCCGTTTTTCGAAGCCTGCTCTTCGTACTGCACACCATTTTTAAGGTAAAGCACCAAAAACTTACCATCAGCGGTTTTATTCATCTTACCCTCTCTGGCCAGAATTACTTTCGGAATCCCGTTATTTTCACGGTGATCGTAAATCATGATATTGTGTAGCGTACCGTCTTCTTCTTTCGAATCGACACGGATGGCATAACCTGGAATGGCATTGTTAAAAACCCCTGGTTTAATTAAAAATGAAAGTTTTTTGTTCCTGATATCGTACAGTAGCGAACCAAATTTGAGGTTGGCTTTGGGCAGCATATAGTTGGCAAAAAAGAAGGAGGCTATAGTGAGCATCAAAATCACCACAAACAAGGGGCGCATGGCTTTCTGTAAAGAAATCCCCGCTGATTTAATAGCCACCAACTCATAATTCTCGCCCAGCGTACCAAAAGTCATGATGGATGAAAGCAGTACCGATAGTGGTAGCGCCATAGATACGTTGGCAGCCGAGGCGTAATACATCAGCTCCAGAATGGTGTACCATTCGAAACCTTTTCCGATTAAGTCATCAATCCATTTAAACAGAAAAAACATCAATAGAATAAACATCATAACAAAAAATGTTGCTATGAATGGCTTCACAAATGCTTTTATTAATAGAAGATGTATTTTTTTCACCCTACAAAGGTAAACAATACGAAGGTAATTTATGCACCCAAAACGCTAATCAGATAATCGATCTGGTTATCCCAGATTAATTTTTTCTCTGCAAGAAGCTCATCGGTAGTAAAATCAGTAATCGAGAGGGCAACATCGTTGGTTAGTTCATCCTGTACAATTTCCATCTCAAAATAACATTGAGGTTCATCATCCAGCCACTTAAATTTAACCAGCTTATTTTCTTTAATGGAAACCAGTTTTGCTTTTTGCTGCTCATCGTCCCAGGTAAAAGTATATACCTGATCGCGAAAATTCACATCGTCCGCAAACCATTGCGATAAGCCGTTTGGCTCACTTATAAAACTATACAATATTCTTGGTGACGATCTAACTTCGTACTCTAGTGTAAATTTTTTCTTTTCTGCCATGTTAGTACACTACCAGGATAATTTCCGGACTATTTTTTAATATTATTTTTCTAAAGAAAGGTAATTTATTCTATATCTGCAACAATATAATTTTTATTGGTTCAAGGTGCAGGCTCAGTGGTTCATTTGCCATTGGTTCAATGGTTATTGGTGCATCAGTTCATTGGTCATTAGTTCATTCGTCAGTGGTCATTCCCCTCGTTACTTCATGCCAGAAGGCTATTTTGACGACGAACGCAGGGCGGGTAGTTGATTAAT
>NZ_JBFTRT010000196.1:0-8212 GCF_056399685.1 Pedobacter sp. 01N416 | reverse complement strand
CATTAATTACGCAAGATCCAAGTCTTGGCAATAAATTACATCCTGCATTCCCTTATACAGAAGCTGAGGTAATTTGGTCTGCACGAAACGAAATGGCCGAAACAGTAGAAGATATTTTAAGCAGGAGATTAAGGATCTTGTTTATTAATGCACAAGCGGCCAAAGATATGGCACCCAGGGTAGCTTCGCTCCTGGCCAAAGAATTATCTGCTGATAAAAACTGGGAAACTAACCAAATCGAAACTTTTAATAAATTAGCCGATGGTTATATTTATCATTCAACACCTAAAATAACCGAATCGGCTTTAGCCAATTAACCAAATTCCTAATTATGAGTAAATACATCTTGTCTATCGATCAGGGAACCACAAGTTCGAGAGCAATTATTTTTAATCACAATGGCGAAATTGTTGCCATTGCACAACGAGAATTCACACAGATTTATCCCAAAGCCGGCTGGGTAGAGCACGATCCAATGGAAATCTGGTCGACACAGTTGGCGGTTGTAACAGAAGTGATCGTTAAAGCAGGCTTAACCGTAGGCGATATCGATTCTATTGGCATTACCAATCAGCGAGAAACCACTGTGGTTTGGGATAAAGAAACCGGACAACCAATTTACAATGCCATTGTTTGGCAGGACAGGCGTACTTCTGCCTATTGTGATGAAATTAAAGCACAAGGGCTGGCCAATAAAATACAGGAAAAAACGGGTCTGATTATAGACTCTTATTTCTCGGCTACTAAGGCCAGGTGGATCTTAGAAAATGTTGCCGGGGCAAGGGAAAAAGCGGAAGCCGGAAAACTTGCTTTCGGAACCATCGATACCTGGTTAATCTGGAAATTAACAGCAGGCGAAAAACATGTAACCGATGTCAGTAATGCATCACGAACGATGCTCTATAACATCCACACTTTAAGCTGGGACGATGAATTGCTTGAGCTTTTTTCGATACCGAAAGCCATGCTTCCTGAAGTAAAATCATCAAGTGAAGTTTATGGTGAAACCGCAGGACGCATACTGGCAGCAAAAATTCCTATTGCAGGGATAGCCGGCGATCAGCAATCTGCTTTATTCGGGCAAATGTGCACCGAGATCGGGATGGTAAAAAACACTTATGGTACTGGCTGTTTTATGCTAATGAATATCGGGTCGAAGCCAAAAATATCAGCCAATAATCTATTAACCACTATTGCCTGGCAGATTAATGGTGAGGTAGATTACGCTTTAGAAGGGAGTATTTTTATTGGTGGTGCGGTGGTACAGTGGCTTCGCGATGAAATGGGGCTCATTTCTAAATCAGCAGATGTGGAAACATTAGCTAAAAAAGTAAAAGATACCGATGGGGTTTATGTTGTTCCTGCTTTTGCAGGTTTAGGTGCTCCACACTGGGACCAGCATGCCCGTGGTACCATAACAGGATTAACCCGAGGTACAAACAAATCGCATATTGCAAGGGCAGCCTTAGAAAGTATTGCCTATCAAACCATGGATGTTTTGAAAGCTATGGAAGCAGATGCAGGCGTAAATATTGCCGAATTAAGGGTAGATGGTGGTGCTACAGCTAACGATTTATTGATGCAGTTTCAGGCCGATCTGTTAAACTGTAAAGTAATCAGACCCGATGTAACCGAAGTTACCGCTATTGGTGCTGCATACCTCGCCGGATTAGCCACTGGTTTCTGGAAAAGTATAGATCAGATCCGCTCGCAATGGAAAATCAACAGAACTTTTGTTGCTGAGGAAGGAATTGATAATACCGAAAGAATAAAGGGCTGGAATAGGGCTATAAAAGCAGCCAGGGTAAATGCAGAAGACTAATTGAACAATTTTAATCGGATAAGAATTTAATTATATGAATGTATATCTCGCAGAATTTATTGGTACTGCACTAATGATTCTTTTAGGAAATGGTGTAGTGGCTAACGTAGTACTTAAAGGTACTAAAGGCAACGATAGTGGTTGGATTGTAATTACAACCGCCTGGGCACTTGCCGTATTTGTAGGGGTTGTTGTTGCCGGCCCGTACAGTGGGGCGCACTTAAATCCAATTGTAACCCTCGGACTTGCAATCGGGAAGGGATTCAGCTGGGCATTGGTGCCATTTTATATTATTGCACAACTGGCTGGTGCCATGACAGGATCTTTCCTGGTTTGGCTTATTTACAAAGATCATTTTGATGCTACAGATGACCAAGGTTTAAAGGCTGCTCCTTTTGCAACCGCTCCAGCCATCAGAAATATGTCGTCAAATTTGGTGTCAGAAATTATAGGCACTTTCGTTTTAATATTTGTGATCTTTTATTTTACTGATGCGAGTATGGGCACTAAAGAAACGGTTACCCCTATTGGATTAGGCTCAATGGGCGCAATCCCGGTAGCGTTTTTGGTGTGGGTAATTGGTTTGGCTTTAGGTGGAACAACCGGATATGCTATTAATCCGGCAAGAGATTTGGGCCCTCGGATTATTCACTTTTTAATCCCAATGAAAGGAAAAGGAAGTAGCGACTGGAGTTATGCCTGGGTACCTATTGTCGGACCGATAATAGGCGCTGTATTAGCTGCTGTGGCCTTTTTGTTGATTGGTAAATAAAGCGCATCCTCTTTATCGTCATTGCGAGAAGGTTTTTTCAACCGACGAAGCAATCTTTTAATTCATCTTATAAGATTGCTTCGTCGTTCCTCCTCGCACAATGACGAATGCTATTACTGAAAAGCTGCCCTACCTACCTGTTCATCACCTAGGTATATCCAAATGGCACCTTTTAAATATTTTCCGAAAGAATCTTTCATATTCTGCAAGCTTACCTTGTTAATATTAGCTACCATATTCTCGGTAATACTATAATCGCCAAGTACTTCAGCTTCACCCAAATCTTTCACAATCGAACTTGCGCTTTCCTGATGCCTGTAGTATCTATCCCGATGTTCTTTTTTTAATGCCTCAAGATAACGTTCACCATACTTCCCTTCTTTAATATTGTTGTATACCGTAATCATTGCTTTAAAAGCTTTTTTGGGTTGAGTGGTACTTACAAACATAGAGGTATATGGAATCTGTTGCACCTTAACGGTTGCTCCTGGTGCATATGATAAACCAAGTTTAGTTCTCAGTTCATAATTCATAGTGCCACTTAATGCGTTAATGGTTAGTACAAAAGCATAATAATCGGCATTCGTCATGGTTGGGGCATTCATAATGCAACTCATGTAATTCGTGGCAATATCTCTTTGTTCGATTACCAGATGCTCCCCTGTTAAAGTTTTACGATCGTAAACTGGTGGCGTATAAACTTTTCCTTTAAGCGCGCTGAAAGAAGCTTGAATCTTCTTTTCAAGTTCTTCTTTTGTGATGTTCCCAGCTACGACCAAAAACATTTTATTCTTATTCAACAATTCGTTATGATAATAATTACTAACCATTTCGGCAGTAAAACCACCAACAGTTTTGCTTGTGCCCAAAGGATTAGTGCTATAAGGCGAATCTTTAAACATACTTTCCATGCTCAATTGCTCAATCCTTGTTTCAGGATCAGATTGACTATGATAAATACCCGTAATCATACGTTCTTTAGTCGTTTGAAACTCTGTTTTATCAAAAGCCGGATTAATTACAGCATCCGAAAAAAGCTTCCAGCCTTGATCAAGATACTTAGAAATACAGTCCATGCTAATGGTACCATAATCAGTTGTAGATGAACCAGAAATATCAATACCATATTCATCAGCCAACTCCTGATAATCGACAACGCTATAATTTTTAGTACCACAGGTAGCGGCAGATGCTAAAGCCAGATTTTCAATTCCTGCCCTTTCCGCATTATAATTCATTACGCCACCTTTAAAAAACATGCTCATACTAACTGTTTCCTTCTGGGTAGGTTTTAAAATCACCTTTAAACCGTTTACATCAAATGAAATGGCTTTGGTTTGCGCGTTGGCAATATGAAAAACTAAGATAAAGTTTATAAAAAATATGAATCTTTTCATCGAGCGTTAGGTTATTTGGGTGATTTAAAAAATGTTTCTGGCTTCACTTCATTCATACCTGCTTTATCCATCATTAGGCCAGCGCAATAAGGTTTATCTTTAATATACTTGCGTACATAATCAAGTAAATCCTTTCTTGTTACTTTATTTACATTTTCTTCATAATGGGTATAATAATCAATCGATGCCGAAGCCCACCAGAAGGAAAGTAAATGTGCATAATCAGAAGTAACCTCTCTCCTTTCTACCTGTTCTATAGATAATAGTCTTTTGGCTCTTTCAATCTGCAGATCAGATAAATAATCTTCATTGGCCCAAAGCGAAATTTGCTTCAGCACCTCCTGGTAACATTCATTTATTTTTGCCGGATTAGGACTCACCATTAAACTAATTGGGCCTGTATATTTTTGCGTATAATAATTCACATCAGCCTGTTGGGCTAATCCTGAATTAATAAGCGCCTGTTTCATTTTAGAACCGTTTTGATTCACAATAAAAGAAAAAACATCAGCAGCATAAGTGGCCGGAATATCGTTTCTGGTATCTGGACCATGCCAGCTAAACAGCATAAACGGAACAGGGCTTTTATTCGATTCTACAAAATAATAATCGTTTTTTTGAAGCGGCTTAAACTCAGGTATTGGCCATTTCACAAAAGGATCAACCGGCGATCGTTTCCAGCTTCCAAAAACAGAATTTACATAACTAAAAGCTTCATCAACTTTAACATCACCAGCAATTACCAGAACTGAATTATTTGGCCAATAATATTTATTTTTAATGGAATCCATTTTTGATGGAGAAGCTGATAAAATTACCTCGTGGCTACCAATTACATTTTTGCGGGAATAATTTGCACCCCACATATGTCGCGAATTGGCCTCTATCAAAGCAAATACCGGACTCGATTCGTGTCTTGTAAATTCGGCATTTACCACTTCATTTTCCAAAGCCATATCTTCTTTTATGAATTTTGGATAACGGATTGAGGAATTCATTAAACTTAATCCGGGTTTTAAATTAGCAGCAGGAAGGGTAAAAAAATAATTAACCACTTCTTCCCGCGTAGTGGCATTCGAATTGATATCCAGATCGTTCATTCTCGAATTTAAACGTTCGAAATCGGGATAATCCTTGTTAGCCTTAAAGAATAAATGCTCGTAAAGATGACTTAAGCCGTTAAATTCGTCGGTTTCAGTAAAAGAACCATTTCTGCAGGCCATTTCGATGGTAACCAGTGGCACTGTCCGGTCTACAACAACCAGCACTTCTAAACCGTTATCAAGTTTTTTGAAATGCATGTTTTCTCCGAGCTTTTCCTGGGCAAAAGCAGAACCAAGGCACAATAAACAGGCTAAGGAGCTAAATAATAGAGAGCGCATATTTTAATTGAATTTTAACACCAAATAAGTGTTAATCTTTCACTTTAACAAATAAAAAAACACTTTATTTAACAATCGCCCTTATTAAAGGATATATGAATAATTACAGTTTATATTGTTAAATAATTACCTTTGAAATAGTTCATCTAACCACGTTAAAATTGCAAGAATACTTCCTCGTTGTTGATACCGAAACTTCAGGTCTGCCTAAAAATTGGACGGCGCCTTATTCTAAAGAAAAGAACTGGCCTCATATTGTCCAAATTGCCTGGATTATTTATGATCAATTTTATCAGGAAATTAAGCGGGAGAATCACTACATAAAAAATATAGATTTCACTATTGATAAGGCTGCATTAAAAATCCACAAAATTACCCCTGAATATCTGCATACACATGGCGAAAACAAAGAAAAAGTGATGTTACAGTTTTCTGAAGATATAGAAAAATACAAGCCTTTAGTGATCGGACATTTTATTGAGCTCGATTATCATATGGTGAATGTTGAATTATACCGCATCGGAAAGGAAAATATATTTAAAAACCTGGCTTTTTTCTGTACGATGAAGGCAAGCGCACCTTACATCACCAATACGGTAATCAGTCATTTAAAGCTGGATAAATTTTATACCATTTTATTTAATGAAGCACCCGAAAATACGCACAATGCTTTATCTGATACACTAAACACCGCAAAGATTTTCTTTCATCTTTTAAAAACAGGCAAAATTAGCTTAACTTCAGCCTACCATCAGGAGCATACTTTTAACCTGGAAAAGAAAAAGACAAAAGAATTTTCATTTAAAAGAATTTTACAGGGATTTTTTAATGGAAGATAAACTAGCCGATCAAATTTATACCGCTCGTATTGGAGACATTACTTTTAAAAAGATAGTAAGTTGCAGCCCAGGCACACCTATTTTTGAAGCTGCAATTAAAATGTCAGAACAGAAAACCAGTTGCCTCTTTATTAAAAATGATCAGGATGTTTATCTGGGCTTCGTAACCGATATTACTTTAAGGGATAATGTAATTGCCAAACAACTGAATTCAAATTTGCCTATTGACGAAGTTATGGATACCAATATTGTTACCATAACTCCGGATGCTTATGTGTATGAGGCGATATTGATGATGTTCAGCAAAAAGTCGCGCTATTTACTGGTAAACGACAATGGTAATTATGTTGGCTTTTTAAGCAGGAACCGCCTTTTAAGCGAGCAGGCAGAATCTCCATTGGTTTTTATCCAATCTGTTAAATCTGCTGTGAATACCGGCGATCTAAAATTAAAATGGCAAAAAGTACCAGGCATTGTATCGCAATTATTGGCTAGAGGTGTACATTCGAAAATTGTAAATGAGGTGGTAACAACTATTGCCGATACCATTTCCTTTAAAATTATTGAAGAGGTAATTGCTAAACTTGGTCCGCCACCTGCAAAATTTGTATTTATGGTTTTGGGTAGTGAAGGCAGAAAAGAGCTTAGCTTAAAAACCGATCAGGACAATGCCATTATTTATGAAGATACCGGAGAAGATAAAAGAGCGGCTGTACGTTCTTATTTTCTAGATATGGCTACCCAGGTTTCGGATAAATTAAATTTTGTTGGTTTTGTATACTGCGATGGCGATTATATGGCCACTAACCCAAACTGGACGCATTCACTATCGCACTGGAAATACAATTATAAAAACTGGATAGAAGAAGCTTTACCAGAAGCTGCCGTAAAATTTGCTGCATTTTTTGATTGCAGGGCCATCTATGGCGATTTAACCATTATGGAAAGCTTACGTGCTTTTGTTGATGAAGAACTGCAGAAACCCATCGAAAAATTCTACGTATATCTGGCCAAAAATGCCTTACTCTATGAGCCACCGCTCACCTATTTTAGAAATATAAGAACACAAAAAATCCATAAAAAAGAGGTATTCGATATTAAAACAGCCATGACCCCTATTGTAGATCTGGCAAGGGTTTATGCTTTACAGAACAGGATTTTCCAAAAAGAGAATACGGGCGAACGTTTAAAGGCCTTAAGAGAACTTGGTGTTTTTAGTGAAGAGCAGTTTAACGAACTTTCGCAGTCTTATTATTATTTAATGGGCTTAAGATTGAAACATCAGGCTAATCTGATTATCAATGATCAGGCGGCACCCAATAACTTTATCGAAATTGATAGTTTAACCAAAATTGAAAAAGTAACCTTAATCGAAATTTTTAAAATTATCCAGAACTTTCAAAGCGGTATTCGCATGAAGTTTACCAATAGCCTGGGTTAAATTATCATTAATTCTCTTGTCTGCTTATTGTAATTGGCTACAAACTTTAATAACTTTAGGAATAACACCTGCTTATTATAAGATTAAAATACTAACCAAGTACTTAATTTAAAAATCAGACTTATGGGAAAATTTGTAATTACCAAAAGATCAAACGGAGAATTCCAGTTTAATCTTAAAGCCAGCAATGGCCAGACCATTTTAACCAGCGAAGGCTATTCAGCCAAATCGAGCTGCGAAAATGGAATCGAATCTGTTAAAAAAAATGCGCAAGATGATTCTAAATTTGAGAAAAAGACATCGTCTAATGGCAAGTACCATTTTAGTTTAAAGGCTACAAATGGCCAGATTATTGGCTCCAGCGAAATGTACGAAAGTACAGCCGCCAGAGATAACGGTATCGAATCGGTTCAAAAGAATGCACCAGACGCAGAAACAGACGATCAGAGTTAATCATCATAATTTCAATAGAAAAGTCGTCATCTCGACTGTTGCGCAGTCCCGATTTTCGGGAGAGAGCTTTATTTTTTTTTAGATTTAGCTTCGCTGAGCCTTCGGG
>NZ_JBFTRT010000195.1:0-8234 GCF_056399685.1 Pedobacter sp. 01N416 | reverse complement strand
ATGTATCACGAATACCAATGCCGGGGAATGGCTTTTCCCTCAGTTGTGATGTTTTATCGGTGAGTGAAATAAAACTGTCGGTAAAAAATTATGAAATTTTGAGGGAGGGAGTATTTATCGGTGAAAATGTCAGTTTTGCCGCGTAAACACTAAGAAGACGGAATTAAAACTTAATTTTCTTAACTCCTTAATGTTAAAAATTTGGATCACCATGAAGAAGTTAATATAATTAAGAGAAATAATCTCAATCATTAAGATTTTGTCGTCATTCCGCTTAACAATAACGAAATGAGGGGCACAAATGAACTAATGGATAATGAACAAATGAACCAACTATCATTCGAAAATGATGATATCCGTTCCTTCGCTCATAATTACTTTTGAAGTGATGTTAATGAATAATCCATGAGCCAATAATCCATTAATCTGGTTCAGGTTAGCAGATAATTTTGCAGGATCATCAATGAGACCGAAATCGGCGTCGATAATCAGGTTACCATTGTCGGTAATAAATGTTTTGTTAGCTACAGACCTCAATATACCCTTTCCACCAAGCTCATTAATCTGATCGGACACATATTGATAGGCCAATGGAATTACCTCAACAGGAACAGTAAAAACACCCAATTTTTTAACTTTTTTAGAAGCATCGGTAATGATGATGGCATTTCTACTCAGTGAAGCAATTATCTTCTCTCTAAACAGCGCCCCGCCTCCACCTTTAATCAGATCGAGTGATTCTGTAAACTCGTCGGCTCCATCGATACTGATATCAATTTCGCTTAAATGCCCGAGATCAAGAATTTCGATGCCCAAAGATTTCGCGAGTTCTTCTGTTCGGATGGAACTTGCGGCAGCTTTTATCTTAAGCCCTTCTTTTACACGTTTACCTAATTCTTTAATGGCAAAGGTTGTGGTAGATCCCGTGCCCAGGCCTACTACATCACCATCTTTAACAAATTTTACTGCAGCCAGGGCAGCTGCTAGTTTTTCTGCATCTTGTTGCGTTTTATCTATAGTAGCCATAAAGTAAAAATAGGTTTAAATGATAAACATCGCAAAAACGAAAAAAAATTTACTGCTGATGCAATAAATCGTTTTTATAGCGTTTATGTATATGAGAGCGTTAATTTAGATGATGGGGATTCTGCAATAGTGGAATCCCCATTTCTTTTTCCCCATGAATTATGTCATCCTGAGCGTAGTCGAAGGATCTTTTCATTTAATAGACCCTGAAATAAATTACCTTCGGTGAGCTCGCTAAGGCTCGGTTTACAGCGTAGCTTTCCGCTGTGCTACAGGTCAGGGTGACGGGCTAACTTGTAGATTTCTCCTCCGAAGGAGTTCCTTTGGAACATTTCGCTGTGCTTCATCTGATAGCTATCGGATCGAAATGACGATGACCCACAACGACTCAACTACCTCACACAATCAAGGCGGAAAAATTTTACGCACAATACAATAAATCTTATTTACAGCGTTAATGTATATGAGAGCGTTAATTTAGATGATGGGGATTCTGCAATAGTGGAATCCCCATTTCTTTTATAACAAAAAAACGGCTGGTATTTCTACCAACCGTTTCCTAACAATTAAACTCACTTATTTATTTAAAGAATTTATCCAGCCTGCAATTTTTAAAGCTTCTGCTTTGGTTACTTGCGGCATTGGAGGCATTTCTGTTGAGTAACCCGGCCAATTTTGTGGCTGTGGGTTGTGGATCAACTGAAATATTTTCTCTGCTGAATACTTACGTTTTGCAATTTCTACGAACGGCGGGCCAATCTGTCTTTTGGTTTGATTGTGGCAGGCCAGACAAGTATTTTTTGTTAATAAACCCTCAACTTCTTTAAAGGTAGGTGCTTTAGCCGTAGTTGTAGGCTTAGCCGGAGTAGCGGCTCCTTTTGCTTCAGGTGCTTTTCCAGTTGTTGCCTTTGGTGCAGCTGTTTTCTTAGCAGGAACATTTACCGGTGCCGCTGAGTTTTTGGTACTTACTTCACTGGCAGAAAGTTTATTTCCATCAGGAATTTGGTTCAAGGTATAATAAGCTACCGGATGAACTAAAGAGTAAAAACCATCTTGCGATCTTAAACCATCTAATGTTAAGGTATGGATATAATATTGGCGAAGGTTTTGAACAATAATTCTGGCTTTTAAACCATCTGCCGAAACTTTAACCCCTGAGATTTTTAATTTCTCGGTGTTTACAGGAGGTGAACCATACACCGGGTGATATTTGTAAATAAAGCTTTCTGCATCATATGAAGCTAAATCTTCAGCCGATTTACGATCAACGGGCATGGTAAACTCCACTTCGAAACCATCAGGCATTACCCTAACAGCTTTCATTTCGAAAGGGGTTTTATTATTGTATACCAGTCTTTCTAAACCTTCGTTAGCATCACCTGCCGATCCCCAACCACGGTTGGTTTCTCCAACAAATAGCGAACCATCTGTCCCCCACTCTAACCTCAATACTCCAGAACGGAAACCTTTACGAAAAAGGAAGGCAGCGCCTTGTTCCTCACCTTTCACTGTCTCCATAAAAATCCTCGAAATGATACTCATTCCCTGATCACCAACTAAAATCTGACCAGCGAACGGGCCAAATGTATTTGCGGGAATTTTAACAGGTTCTGCAGAAGAGATCCCCAAAATACCATAAGGTAGCCAAACCGATGGCAAACGTAATTCAGGGAATACTTTCTTCATTTCGAATAAGGTTTTGAATGTTTCGTTTACCCTATTTTCTGGTTTAATGTATCTTCCTTGTTCGTTTTTGGTTCTACGCTCGTCTATTTGCGAGTAAAAGAAATCTGACTGCAGTTTAACCGGAGAGTTTGGTAAATTGGTCCATCTTAAACTGGCTGGATGCCCCATAAAATCACCTTTATTTACTTTCCATAAACCACCTGAACCTACCCAGTCGCCCTGATTTTCGGTATAATAAAACTGGCCATCAATAGTACCAATCCCGGCTGGCGAACGGAAACCCGCAGCATAAGGACTCATTTTACCATCTTCGGTAATGTTCATGGCCCAACCACGCATCGGCACACGGCTTTCTGCTCTCCACCATTCTTCATCGCCAAAGGCCACGTTTCCGGTAACCATAAAAGTACCATCAGGCATTAACTTCGGCCCAAAACTATATTCGTGGTAGTGCCCACTTAACGGCCATGCATAAATGGTTTCGTACACATCGGCTTTGCCATCCTGGTCTTTATCAACCAGTTTGGTCAACTCGCCGCGTTGTGCCACATATAATGCACCATTTTTATAGGCAATACCCAAAATTTCGTGCAAACCATAAGCAAATCTGCGCCAGTAAGGCTTGGCACTTGTAGGGTTTTCTACAATGTATACTTCTCCTCTACGGGTAGAAATGCCTAAATCGCCATTTGGCAAAGTAATTAGACCACCAACTTCTAAAATGGGGCCTTCGGGCACGCGTACTTTATTTATCCTGAAAAAATCTTCTTCTTTCGGTGTTTCTTGTGCAAAAACTGTAGTAAAGCTAAAACTTAATGCCAGTATTGCTAATTTTTTAAATGTATTTCTCATTGTTATTCCAATTAAAACAAAATGGTATAATTTAACTTAGTTCCAATAGCTACGATAACTTCTTTCTTGCCATCAACGTCTCTGATTACTGGTTTAGCAGCTCCATCAGCAAGTTGTATATAGTAAGATTTATCATCAATCAGGTATAAACCTTTGGCTACTTCTTCGATATTGGAAGCGGTTGCCAATAGGAAATATAGATCTTTTGATGATTTATCAACAGCAATCTCTCTCGTTAAACCTTGTCCATTTTCCATCACCTTAACGGCATCGGTAACATTTGTTCCATTAATGATGTACTTAAACTCCGGACGGTCTTGTTTATCCATTACATAACCTTTGGTTCTGAAACCAGTACCAGCAGTATCAGCAATCCACTTATCCTGATCGTTCGCTAATTTTGAAATGGCTAAAATTGGCTTTTTAGTGAAACGGGTAACACTGCCCAATGCACGTGAGGTACCGTTTCCACGGCCATCCCACATTGGCGTAGCGTCAATAAAATCGCCATGCCATCCCTGTAGTAATGTACCATTATCTAAATCGTAGCTATAAGCAACTTTTTCTGGTCCGCCTACCGAAATAGCATGTACCGAACGTACTCTTGGCGCAACATCAACAAAACTTCTGATCATGTTGTTGCTTGCTGCTTCAATGTAAATTGGATCTGCCCCACCGTTTTGGTTTGGTTTTGGAATTTCTGATAGTTCGTTAATCTGGATATTTCTGAACGCTACCGAACCGTGATCGCCCTGTAAACGTAAAGGTCCTTTTGCTTTTTCAGCTCCTGCAGCTCCTCTGGTTGCACCAAATAGCTCCACATTTTCGTGAATCAGCACACCGTTTAGTTCTGCACTGATAATTTTAGCATTTTGCGTTTTCTTTCCTGATGCATCAAATTTTGGTGCCTGGAAGATAATTTTAATGTGCTGCCATAAACCTGGCGCTTTACTTGCATTTTGACGGGGAGCAACACCTCCAAACCCTTTTTCGGCTTCAGGTTTGCTATCATCCCAACGTTGATAAATACCACCATTGTTTGATGAACTTGGGTTTTTCAGTCCCCATGCGTCATCAATCTGAATTTCGTAATTACCTTGAAGATAAATACCAGAATTTGTCCCTTTTGCAGTTAAATAATCTAATTCTACTGTTACATCACCGTATTCGTTTACGGTATATAAATCAGAACCCGCTTTTTTTGCTGTAGATTGATTAATCAATATCCCTTCACCTTTGGTTGTTTTTAAAACATTTTCGGCGTTTAGGTCGGCCACCACATTTTGGGCGAGCGACCATGAATTTGAAGGGTTTTTAAAGGCTGAAAGATCTTTGAGATCAATACGCTGGCCAAACGCCAACAGGGTTCCGCAAAGCCAGAAAATGGCTGTAAAACCCGTCTTTGAGATGTTCATATACTTGGTTTGTTAATTTTAGCCCTAAAGCTAGATATTTTGTTTAAAATCCATCGGATAAATTACTTTACCCGATGGATAATTATTTTTTCTATTTTTCTGTTGATAATGAATAAGGGAAATCAGCTGGATTTGAACCTCTGGTTTTATTCGGCGTTGCTGTCATATTGAAATTTAACACCGCACCTTTTTGCAAACCACTGTGGCTGATCCAGTTTTTAGAATATGGTTTACCGTTCATCTGTAGCGACTGAACATAACGGTTGTTATCGCTATTGGCAGCTGCATTAATCACCACAGTTTTACCATTTTCTAAAGTAACAGTTATCTTTTTAAACAAAGGAGCACCCAAAACATACTGATCAACCGCAGGTGTTACCGGATAGAAGCCCATTGCCGAAAAAACGTACCAGGCAGAAGTTTGCCCGTTATCTTCATCACCACAATATCCATCAGGAGTAGGTTTGTACATTCTGTTCATGGTTTCTCTTACCCAATATTGTGTTTTATAAGGCGCACCACCGTAGTTATACAGGTAAATCATGTGCTGGATCGGTTGGTTACCATGTGCGTACTGGCCCATGTTTGCAATCTGCATTTCGCGGATTTCGTGAATTACGCCACCGTAGGCACTCTCATCAAATACAGGAGGCATCGAGAACACAGAATCCAATTTGGTTACAAATTTACTATGGCCACCCATTAATTTGGCTAAGCCATCAACATCCTGGAAAACAGACCAGGTATAATGCCAGCTGTTGCCTTCGGTAAATGCACCGCCCCATTTAAATGGACTGAATGGGCTTTGGAAAGTTCCATCCTGATTTTTGCCACGCATTAAACCCGAAGCCGGATCGAAAAGATTCTTGTAGTTCATGGCTCTTTTCTTATAAATATCGATCTCCGAAGCCGGTTTGCCTAAAGCTCTTCCCAATTGATAAATGGTAAAATCATCATAAGAATACTCTAATGTTTTAGCGGCATTTTCATTCTTTTTCACATCGAAAGGCACATAACCCAATTCATTGTAATATTTAACACCGTCGCGGCCAACGGCTTCCATAGGGCCCTCGTTGTTTGCACCATGTTTTAAAGCCTGCCATAACGTTTCTATGTCGTAACCACGCATACCTTTGATATAAGCATCAGAAACTACCGAAGCAGAGTTGTTACCCACCATAATGTTTGCATAACCCGGACTGCTCCACTCTGGCAACCAACCGCCTTCTTTGTAATCGTTGATTAAGCCTTGTTGCATTTCCTTGTTGATTGAAGGATAAACCAGGTTTAAGAAAGGATATAATGCCCTAAAAGTGTCCCAAAAACCCGTACCAGCGAACATGTATCCTGGTAAAACCTGTCCGTTGTAAGGACTCCAGTGTACAATCTGGTTTTGTGCATCAATCTCATATAATTTATTGGGGAAGAATAAGGTACGGTACATCGCTGAATAGAAAGTACGGGTTTGATCAATTGTACCCCCTTCAACCGAAATTTTACTTAAGGTTTTGTTCCAGGTTGCTCTACCTTTTGCTTTCGTGGCATCGAAACCATCGTTAGCCAATTCTCTTTTTAGGTTCAAATCGGCCTGCTCAAAACTGATAAATGAAGAAGCCACTTTTGCAATTACCTGCTCGCCTTTTTGTGTGGCGAAACCAATAACAGCACCGGCATGATCTACAGTTAATTCTAATTCTTTATCGTTAAGTTTTTTATCATCCCAGGTTTTAGCCAGTTTGAAATCTTTGTTGAAATAGATTACAAAGTAATTTTTGAAATTTTTAGGCAGTGGGCCACGGGCATATTTAGTGGTATAACCAATAATTTTTCTTTCTGCTGGTATAATTTTAATATAAGAACCTTTATTCTGCGCATCTACTACCACATAAGCGCTATCCGTTTTAGGGAAAGTAAACCTGAACTGGGCAGAGCGTTCTGTTGGGGTAATTTCGGTGGTTACATCAGCATCTGCTAAATAAACACTGTAATAATATGGCTTAGAAATCTCTGCTTTATGGCTGAACCAACTTGCGCGGTCATCATCTGTGAATTTTAATTTGCCGGTAACGGGCATAATAGAAAAAGCGCCGTAATCGTTCATCCAGGGCGAAGGCTGATGTGTTTGTTTAAAGCCGCGGATTTTGTCGGCCTCATAAACATAAGCCCATCCATCGCCGTTTTTACCGGTTTGTGGCGACCACATATTCATTCCCCATGGCAAACCAATTGCCGGATAGGTGTTTCCGTTAGATAATGATGGCTTGGATGCCGTTCCCATTAAAGGGTTTATCCAATCTACCGGATCTGTAATTTTGCCTATTGTTTGCGCGAAGCTGGTTGATGCCGCAACACTCAATAAAGCGATAAATAATCTTTTCATTTGTTGTGTTTGTGTTTTATATGCTGGTATTTATTTTAAACTTCCGAATTTTTAATGTAATCTGCCCAAAGCGCATCTAAATCTTTACCCGTTAATTTTGTCCAGATATCTTTGGTATAAGTGTGATCTCTTAAAGAAGCATCAACCGTTTTGATTATACCCGGTTTTACACTTTTCTCCATCCAGGCAAAAAAACCTGCAGTAATGCGGTAGCTATTTTTATAACTATGTTCTGGCTTTAAAGCAGGTAGCGACCATTTGGCGCCTTCATTATCTACACCAAATTTATAGCGTGCATAATCGGCAATACCTTCTGTTAACCAGCCCGGGCCAACGCTTCGTCCATAATCTTGTACAATGTGCATCACCTCGTGGGTTACTACATCAATATCTTCAGGATGTTTCACCATCCAGATCGAACTGAAGGTTACTTTACCGTCAGCAGTTGCCGCCACGCCTTTGTAAGCTGTATCTACAAAAAATTTCACTTCTTTTATGGTAGCTGGATTATACTCTTTGGCCAGTTTTGGGTAAACTTCGAAAAAAGTTTTGATTAACCGTTTCTTCAATTGAGGGTCTAATTCCTTAAAATTGCTCTCGAACGATAATGTATAACCACTTTTCTTTGTGATTTCCTGTGCTTTTAAATGAGCTGAAAAAGCCGAAACAAACATTAGGAAGATTGAAAAAGTAAATATTTTTTTCATCTGATTATATTTTTATTATGATGGATTGTTACTTTGGTTAGCCTGTTTAGTTCTGCAAAATAAATATAATATGTAAAACGATTTAGTAAATGATCAAAAATTTTACTTTGGTGATTATTATTTTTACAAAACACGCACTGGAGCAGGCAGTTTTTATTTGCACATATC
>NZ_JBFTRT010000194.1:0-10499 GCF_056399685.1 Pedobacter sp. 01N416 | reverse complement strand
ACCTTACATTGCCATTCTAAAAACCCAAAATGGAAAATACAAAGGGATTTTATACAAAGTAGATTCAGTAGATGCGATCCTAAATCATGATGGCGAATTTATTAAGGTTCCGATTAATGAAATTAAAACCGTGCAGATCAGAACGATTAAAAAGGGCTATGAAGGAATGAGTTTTATTAAAATTGGTGAAGATCGGGCAGAAGAATATAAAATGAATACAGCTGGTAAAATGGTTGATAAATGGGGCAAGGAAGAACCTACTTTTAAGGAAGACGCAGCGGCAACTGTATTCTCTGTGGTTTTTACCGCAATGGCAAATGCTGTTGCACTGCCTATCCATGCCATTAATCCGAATTTAGCACGTTTTAACTTTAATAAAATAGATAGAAATAAGTTAAACGAACTCAGTTATTATTCCATTTATTATCAGGCCAATCCCAATGTGCTGGCCGAGCTGAACCAGCTAAAAAGCATTTCATCTTCATTTAAACCTTAGGTGTTTGGCGTGTGGCGTTGGGCGTTTGGAGTGGATTAACCGGTTTAAACAAATGAAGATATATCTGTCTAGATAGATCTCTCTCCCGACTTAATGTCGGGACTGCGCTACAGTCGAGATGACGATCATTCTATTAGAATCTATACGATCAACCCAATGAACCAATGAACCAATGAACTAATGAACCGCACTATTTCTCTTGCTTAAGGTTATCCCCAACGTCATTACAATACTCGATCCCAGTACAACCAGGAACAGGAATGGCGTACCCACCTCAGGTATTTTTAAGGAAGCTGGCAGGTTGAAATAAAGCAAAATGCTAATTAAGCCGCGGGGTGCAATGTATAAAATCGGACTCAGGTTTTCTTTTTTGAATATTTTGAGAAATACCACTCTGATAATGTAAATCGATATTAAAATGAAAAAGCCGTTGGCCAGTACAATTTTGTTGTTCAGGTCGCCAATATTCATGGTAAAGCCAAAAATAACGAAGAAAAAAGTACGCAGAATAAAAGCACTTTCGGCCGATAACTGATAGAGCTGGGATAAATCGGCTGTTAAATTTTTGTATAAAAAGACACTTCTAAACCAGGCATTCTCAATCGTATCGGCATTATTCAGAAACAGGCCTGTGCTCAAAATCAACACCAGAGAGGATAAGTGGTAAGACTGACCAATGGCATAAACCAGTATCAGTATGGCTATAATTAAGAAGAATTTAATGTGGTGTACCAATCGGCCCATTACATACAATAACACCACACAGGCAATGGCCGATAGTAAAAGGATGAGGAAGGTACTTAAACCTAAGCCAATAAAAGCAGACGTATTGATCGAATGGTTGGTAATGGCAAAATTGAAGATGATAATGCCTAAAATATCAGAGAAAGAAGATTCATAAATTACAAATTCTTTATCGGTATTGTTTAATGCCGCTGCGGAAGGGATGGCAATAGCTGAGCTGATTACGCTAAAGGGAATGGCATTTGCAATACAGGTATATAAATCGTGGTGAGTAATCTGGTAGATAATACTGGTTATTACCACAATAGTTCCCATTAAAATGCTTAGGGCAGAGAAAAAAGCACTGCGTATAACCTTGTTTTTATGCCGGTCGTATTTAAGCTCGAGAGAACCCTCAAAAACAATTAAAATTAAGCCTACGGTACCCAATGTTGGTAGAATGGAGAGGAAATTGAAGGTTTGTATCTTAAGGTTATCGACCAGCAAACGTAAACCAATACCTAGAAGGAGCAGCAATAAAACCGATGGTACTTTGGTTTTACTTGCCACTAAATCAAACAGATAAGAGAAAATAACTAATCCGCTTAAAATAATAAGGATGGTATAAGTTGTCATATTTTTCAGCGTAGGGTAAACCGCTAAAATAAAACAATCATGCTAAGCAAAAAGAAATTTAATGTAAAAATTATGCTTTAAAGAAAAGAGCCTTTAGCTCGCTGGCATCATCAGGGTTCATTTTTCCACCTAAAACCAAACGCAATTGCCTGCGGCGTAAAGCCCCGTCAAATAAGTCAATTTCTTCGGGTGTTTCTGGTATTAGTTCTGGCACAGGGATGGTACGGGCACTCTGATCTACCGCAACAAAGGTATAATAAGCCTCATTACTTTTTTGGCGTGCACCACTTGGAATATTCTCTGCCCAAACATCTAATCGAACTTCTACTGAAGTATTAAAAGCTCTCGTCACTTTGGCCTCAATGGTAATTACATCCACGGAAGCACGAAAAACACGGAAAAACTTTAATCTCCTCTGTGATTTCTGTGTTTCGGCGGCTAATTAATTTTTGAATAGGCGTTATGTTTTAAAAGCGGTTCCTTAGATTCTGGCGGATTTGGAAGTTGTTTCTRCGRTGATMTGCGTAATTAGCAGGAAAAGCACGCATAAAATTGTTCCCGCAGATTCAAGAGATTTTCGCAGATTTATTATTTTGTTTTTCTGCGGTGATCTGCGCAATTAGCGGGAAGACATAGGCAAGGTGGTTCCTGCAGATCAAATGGATTTTCGTAGATTTAAGTTGTTTTTCTGCGGGCATCAGCGAAATCAGCGGGAAAAGCTTGTGTAGGGGTGTTCCTGTAAAACCAAAAAACAATTCGTAAAAAATCATGTTATCCATACAAAAAATCGAATTTAATGCAAAACCAGACCCTGATCCAATTTTTCCATTGGTATTATAACGAAGAACAAAATTTGTGGACTAAAGTAGCTGCCGAAGCGAGTCATTTAAAAGAAATTGGCATAACCGCTGTTTGGTTGCCTCCAGCCTATAAATCAAACAATGCGGCTTACGATGTTGGGTATGCGGTTTACGATCTGTTCGATTTGGGCGAGTTCGATCAGAAAGGAAGTGTGAATACCAAACATGGCTCCAAAGATGAATATATCAAAGCTATTGAAGCCCTGCACCATAATGGAATTGGCGCTTTGGCCGATGCGGTTTTTAACCACAAAGCCGGGGGCGACGAACTCGAAAAAATAGCCGTTAGAACTGTAAATCCGGAAGATAGAAACGAATTTACCAGCGATGTTTTCGAAATAGAGGCCTGGACGAAGTTTACTTTTCCTGGCCGACAGGGCAAATATTCTGAATTTATATGGAATCATGAGTGTTTTAGTGGGGTAGACTGGGCCGAAGACCTCCAAAAAACGGCTATTTATTCGATCCAGAATTATTTAGGAGAAGGTTTTGAAGAGGTCCCTTCTACCGAATTGGGCAATTATGATTATCTGATGTTTAACGATATCGATTACCGCAACAGGGCTGTAGTTGAAGAGTTAAAGTACTGGGGCGAATGGATAGTGGAAACCACCAAAGTAGATGGTTTTCGGTTAGATGCAGTTAAACATATCAATCCGGATTTTATTGTAGAGTGGATCGATCACCTGAACCAAAAATTTAACCGCGAATTTTTTATTGTGGCCGAAGATTGGAATGTGGTGGATAGGGAAGGACAATTAAAATATATTGAGATTACAGGTGGGCGGACCCAAATATTTGATTCGCTTTTGCACCATAATTTTTTCCTGGCGAGTAAGGACGAGGAATTTGATATGCGGACGATTTTTGATGGAACCCTGGTTCAGGTAAAGCCAGATCTGGCCGTAACATTTGTTGATAATCATGATTCGCAACCTTTGCAGGCACTGGAATCTTACGTCGATTTTTGGTTCAGACCTTTGGCTTATGCTATCATTCTGTTGCGTGTACAGGGTATTCCGTGTTTGTTCTTTCCTGATCTGTATGGAGGGATTTATGATGATAAAGACAAAGAAGGTGATGAGGTACATGTGGAGCTGGTCGCAATTCCTGCAGTAGAAACCATGAGTAAAATTCGTACGGCCTTAGCCTACGGTGAGCAACGCGATTATTTTGACCACGGCATTTGCGTAGGATGGACCCGTGCTGGTGATGAGGAACATGAAAATAGTGGCTTGGCAGTATTGTTAAGCACGGGAGAAGAAGGGTATAAAGAAATGGAAATCGGTAAACACTTTGCCGGAAAAACCTTTGTTGATGCTTTAGGTTACAGACAACAAGAAGTAACCATTGATGAAAATGGTTGGGCGGAGTTTCATTGCAATGCGGGAAGTGTATCGGTGTGGGTATTGAAAGGGGGGTAGGGCTCAATAAATCGTCATTGCGAGGCACGAAGCAATCTTAATGCACTCGCTGGTAGCGATCGTTGTAAGATTGCGTCGTCGGCTGAAAAAGCCTTCTCGCAATGACGATTTTTTATTACCTACAAAAAGTTATCCTCAGCCCTGTAAGCAGAAATAACAGCCAATTCGCCTTCTTTTCCACCTTTCGAATTGCCATGCTCCATGCCCATCACACCTTTATAACCTTTTTTATGCAGGTGTTTAAATAGATTTTTATAATTGATTTCGCCGGTTGTAGGTTCTTTTCGGCCCGGATTATCACCAATCTGGATGTAGGCAATTTCATCCCAGCAACGGTCGATGGTTTTAATTAAGTCGCCTTCTGTACGTTGCATGTGATAAATATCGTAAAGGATTTTACACGAAGGACTTTTAACGGCTTTACAAACCGCATAGGTTTCATTTGTTTTTTGCAGGAAAAGCTCTGGGGTATCGCTCAAGGTTTCTAAAACCATAATCAAACCGTGGGGTTCGAAAATTTCTGCTCCGGCACGCATGGCATCAATTACGTTAGCAAATTGATTGCCATAAGGCAGGTTGCGTTCATAAAACCCAGGTACAACGGTAAGCCATTTTGCATTACAACGTTTTGCGGCTTCAACCGATTTTTTGCAGGTTTCTACAAATTTGTCTTTAAATTCCTTTTTGCCAGTGGTTAAAGAGGTTTTCCAGTTATCGCCTCCATCTACCACAAAAACGCCCATGCGCATACCCAGTTTCGCCAGGAGGTTTCCAATTTTTTCCTGTTCTTCTACTGAACGGTTTAGGTAGCCGTTATCTTCGATAGAACGGAAACCTTTATCGTACATAAATTGGATCTGATCTAAAAAACTCTTGCCCGCATGATTTTCGAACATGCCCTGGTGTGGGGCATAATCCATGTTAAAAACCTTATCACTTAACGTATTTTGCTTTTCAGCTGCAAAGGTGTTGGTAATTCCGGCTCCTGTAGTTATTGCACCAGCAGTTAATAAGCTGTTTCTTATAAATTCACTTCTTTTCATCGGTTTGGTTTTAAACGGATAGATATTAATGTGTAATTAATTTTTTGAACCCTGTAGTTAAGGTATCAGCCACTTTGCCATCTTTTTGATGGTACACAAAATAAGCTTCGAGGTTTTTTCTGCTTTCTACAAAGGCGATGGCATCTTTAAGGTGCATGGCCATTAAGGCATTATCGTAGCCATCGGCTGTAATGGCATCATTAGCGTACACTGTTACGCTGATCATTTCATTATCTAGCGGATAACCTGTTTTGGGATCGATCAGGTGTGAAATCTTTTTCTTTCCGCTCTGGTGAAATTTACGGTAATTACCAGAGGTGGTGATTGCTCCTGAATTTATCGCAGCGATATGCCTGATCACAGGCGTTCCATCCTTATCCGGGCCTTCAATACCGATTTTCATGGTTTCGCCATTGGGTTTAGGTCCTGAAATCCGAATTTCGCCCCCTAGTTCGGCCACATACTGTTTAATTCCTTTTTTTTCGAGATAAGCGGCAATTAAATCAACACTATAACCCTGGGCAATTCCGTTTAAATCGATCTGCACACAGGGCTTTAGTTTGCTTAATAAACCATTCTTTAATTTTAGGTTTTTCATGCCTACGCAGGCGAGTATCGATTTAATGACTGCTGGATCGGGCTCGTTTTTAGCTTCTTTTGGCCCAAAACCCCAGGCTTGTACCAATGGAGCAACCGTAATATCGAAAACACCTTTTGTATCCCGATTGATCTCAAAACTCCTTTTGAGCACATCATTTATAAAACGGTCGGTTTTGATTTCTTTTTTAGCAGCATTAAATTGATTTATCAATGATCCCTTTTTGTAAAGCGACATCGATAAATCAATTTCGTTTAATAAACTATCTATACCTGCCTTAGTGGCTAAACTATCAGTGGCATAGTACATTATAGCATAATCGGTTCCCTGCGCATAACCATTGATTTTGTATTGCCTCACTTCTTTTTTCAAGGAGAAAGCAAAAATCAGTGGTAAAAGGAAAAGCAAAAACCTATAACGCATCAGTTTAGTTTTAAATCACCTTTGCTTGTCCAGGCATGGCGATAGGGTATAATCCTTTTTCATCAGGCATTAACCTTGGGTTCGCATCCCATGCAAAACGCTCTGGCATTAAACTGATGTTCGAAGCTAAAGCCTCATCCCATTTAATGGTTTGACCAGAGTAAGTAGCATAACGGCCGATAATTGCAGAGAATGTGCTGGTTGCAGCATAGTCTACATTACTGAATTTATATTCTCCCTTAGAAACCGCATCGAACAGTTCGTCGTGTTCTGTTTGGTAAGGATTTGCGTTTCCTTTGGTATTGTGGTTATATAGCTCTTTGCCACTGTAATCTTTCATAATGGCCTGATTGCTGCCTGAAAGATAAATCTTGCCTTTGGTACCTTGAAAAGATTCATCCACACGATTACTGATACCCTCGAAATGTCGGCACTGGCTATTAATTACCGCACCATCTGCATATGTTAATTCGATGGAGTGGTTATCGTAAATCTCTCCGTAATCTTTTCCTGTTCTCCAGGCACGGCTACCTGTTCCCTGTACCGAAACTGGATGTCCGTTTTTTATCCAGTTGGCAATATCGATATTATGTACATGTTGCTCAACGATATGATCGCCGCATAACCAGTTGAAATAATACCAGTTTCTCATTTGGTATTCCATTTCGGTTTGGTTTGCTTTACGCGGACGTACCCAAACGCCACCACTGTTCCAGTATACCTGGCCCGACATGATATCGCCAATGGCACCATCGTTAATGCGTTTCATCGACTCACGATAGTTGGTCTGGTAACGGCGCTGTAAACCTACTACAACATTTAATTTTTTCTTTTTGGCTTCTTCGGCTGCGGCCAATACCTTTCTAATGCCCGGTGCATCTACAGCAACAGGTTTTTCCATGAAAACTTGTTTGTTCTGTTTAACCGCTTCTTCGAAATGGATGGGGCGGAAGCCTGGAGGAGTTGTTAATAACACTACATCTGCTAATGGGATGGCTTTTAAATAAGCATCGAAACCTACAAACTGGCGTTCTTTTGGAACATCCATCTTTGCTCCAAATTTCGAACTTAACGATTGGTAACTGCTGTCCAGGCGATCCTGAAAAGCATCGGCCATAGCCACTAGCTTAATATTGAATTTAGTGCTCAAGGCCTGGAAAGCGGCTCCTGTTCCACGGTCGCCACAGCCAATTAAGGCGATTTTAATCGTATCTGATCCTGAAGCATAAGCGCCGGCCAATGGGATACTGCTTAACATTGCGCCACCTGCGAGCATTGCTGTCGCTTTTAAAAAATCGCGACGATCTTGTTGGTTGATTGGTTTTTTCATGTGTTTAGTTTTTATTTTGGTTAGATAGTGTCGGTTAAAAGTCTTTTATAGGTTGTTTATTATAATAAGCATCAATTTCGGCTTTTGATGGCGTTTTAGCTGGTCGTACTAAACGCATGCCTACAAATGGCGCTTCGGGGAACCACCAATTGCTTTTCGGAATCTGTGGATCTAATTGTTTCCATGATGGATCAGACGCTAACCTAACTGTTGATGTCAGGTTGTTCGGTATTTCATCATAAGAGCCACCGCGAACTACATTTGGGTAGAGTTTTTCGGGTACTGCCACAGGGTTTTCTGCAGTTTTATCCTTGCTTTGACTATAGAAATCAGCGATATATTGGTCGTAAGTCCATTCGCTAACGTTTCCGTACATATCAAATAATCCCCATGCATTTGGTTTTTTTTGCCCTACCTGATGAGTTTTATTGTCGCTATTGTCTTTATACCAGGCATAATCTCCTAATTTGGTTGCATCATTGCCGAAAGAATAATTGGTTTCTGTACCTGCTTTACAGGCATATTCCCATTCGGCTTCTGTTGGTAAACGGTAGAAAATACCTGTACGCACATAAAGCCATTTGCAAAACTGGATGGCATTATATTGTGTCATTGCTACCGCTGGCTGATGCTCTTTACCCATGCCAAAAGTCATATCGAGATAAGGTTTTGTGGGTCTGGTTACCGCATCCACCTCGGCTGGAATAGCACTTATGCTGGCTTGTTTTTCGTAATCGCGATAAAGAAAGGGTTCGAAAATATCCCAGGTTACTTCATGTTTTCCAATCCAGAAAGCATCGAGTTTAACCTCGTGAACGGGTTGTTCATCAGGTTTCCCTGTTTTACTTCCCATCTTAAATTTGCCTGCTGGTATAGCCTGCATGTCGAATTTTAATTTTGTTCCATTAATGGATTGTGTGTACGAGTCACTAGAAGTTTGTGCTGAAATCTGCGCACAAGGATAGGAGATTAATGCTGCGGCAATTAACTTTTTAAACATAATTTTTGGTTAGACACACTTATTTTCTAGGTGTTTATCTGGTTACTTTCTGAAATGCTAAAGTAAATAACCACATTTAAAACAAAGAAAACTTATGTAACAATAAAGGTAAGAAATGTAACATTAAAAGTCAAATTGACAATTAAAGCTATCGTCATCCTGAACTTGTTTCAGGATCTAATTGGCGAAGATCTTTTAAATCGATATCACTTGTAATTATTTGACTAATAACCTGAGTTCGATTAATGTTTAAAAATTAATGTACTTCATTAGGACGAATTGGCTAGCCGTTCGTCATGCTGAATTTATTTTATTAGCAGTTTTTATTGTTTTAAAGGCCTAATAGCTACTTCGTGGTCAGCATCTTTCCTGTTAAACCGTCTTGCTATAAAGACCCTGAAACAAGTTCAGGGTGACGACCGTTCATGTAAGGCGCCAAATAACCCAAATTAAAGCACATTATTAATCGAACTCAGGTTAATAGTATTATAGGTGAAAGGTTTTTTTGCACATAAGGAATATAAGGTCATTTAAGCTTATATTTCTTATATCGTTTGTTTTGCATTTTGATGCATCATCATTGCAAGCTGAGTTACCTCCTATCGGTAACTTTATTACTCAGGTTGGTATAACCAATCAATGTATCCCAGCGCGCACCGGGGCGGCGATAATAAACAAAGATCTGATAGCTGTTTTCGGTCTGGAAGAATGCACCTTCGAAAGGTTTGCTTTCCATTACCTTGGTGTCTTTATTAAACCAGGCAAACTCATAATCATATAGGCCCTGTTTAAGTATAACATTACCGTAAAACTGTTTCCTGTTGGCATCATATAACAGTTTATTTTCATTGCTCATGGTGTAATTATTAAACCGGCCAACAACATAAGCATCGCCATTTGGGCTGGGTGCCGGAGCATTTAATGTAAATAAAACACTCATGTATTCTGCTTCTGTTTTATCGTCACGTCCGTCGGTATTGCGGATAAAAAAGTTTCCGTTTTCATCGTACTGATTGGCAAATGCACCAACAGTTCTGGGGGCATCCTGAAAAAGCATCACGTTTACGGATTGATTATCGCGATAAATATCTTTAACATTATCAGCCTTGTAACGCAAACTCCTTGTATCAAATTTTCTAAATTCGTTGTCTCCCCAAAAATCATTCGTATTGAGATCGTTATAAACCAATTGGTTTGGTCTTACAAAAGATGGTTTCGTGTTAACCTGGATCGTATTGGCATTGAAGTTTTGCATCACTACTGCTTTTATATCCTGGTAGGGGTTCGGGATGGGAAAAGCATGGTTAATGGTGAAATTGATTTTTTGCTTGTAGTTTCTGTTTTCAACCTGCATGGAATTGTTTACTTCTGCCGCTACGGCAACCTGACTATCGAGGATGTAGAAGCGTTGCGAAATAACAGGTTGGTTTTTATCGCCATCTAAATAAACTTTTAACACATAATTACCCCCAATTTTCGGCTGTATTTGGGTATTGGGTAAACTGATTTCGTAATGGGTATATTTTCTTGTGGTGTTGGAAGAATAGCGATAATTGATGATGCGATCGTCGTTAAAACTTCCTAGATAATCGATGCTCGAAATTTTCGAAGTCTCCCATTCTGCGGTACAATGCTCAATGGTATACCAGTAGTTTTTGGTGCCTGCAAGTAAATCGTCGAACGAAAAAGTTATCGTTTCTGAAGAATTGAGCATAATTACAGGTAGGCTCTGCTCTTTATTGCTGTTATAGCAAAGTACAGTTTTAATATTTGGAAGATAAATTTTATTTCCGTTGGTAAACGTTTTGTCGTTTTGCGCGAAGGCCAGGGTAGAAATGAAAAATAAAATCGGAATTAATATTTTCTGCATGGCTAAAAGTAAAGTTTTATTGGGAAGTGGCAAAATGGATATACTGTTATGCTTATTCGTGGTGTCAGATATTTTTATCTGACACTAAATGATAAC
>NZ_JBFTRT010000193.1:0-14647 GCF_056399685.1 Pedobacter sp. 01N416 | reverse complement strand
GAAACAGGCCGCATCCTGAGTCGCCAGCCACATCAATATCGGCACCAAACACCGAGATGCCGAAGTTCCCCCCCAGCCAAAGCCCATAATGGCAATGAAAGGTGGTGATATCGTAGAGCACATGCCAGGCATTATCCCAATCAGGAGCATTGGTAGCTGTGAAAACCCAACCTTTATTGGCATTCACCACGCTGCAACGGTTCCATTGCGACTTGTTACAGTTTTTGACATACCAGCCAGTTGATTCTCCCGACCCATCGTACACATGGATCTTCGAAAAGGTTGGCCCCTGTTGTCCCTGCGTTGAAGGACTTATAGTAAAAGCATTATTCTTGCCCGTTACCTTGATATAAGTCCCATTATATTGATCGTGATTGCCTCCCATCCCTCCACCAGCGCCCTCAATATGCACGTCAAGACGGGAGGACAGGTCGATTCCATTCGCTCCAGAAATCTGATAGACATAAGGTCCCATTAACAGCGTACCGCCAAGCGGGACATCAGCGAGTGCCCTCATAATGGCCGAAGTGGCATCTCTCCCACCACCGGAGATTGTTCCGTCGGTCGGTGTTGCATACTTCTTGTCGTGAAGGTTAATCCATCCCGGAGGCAGGAAACCAGTGCTGGAGTGCTTACTTGGAACAATGCCAGGCAGCACATTAGGGTTGTTATTACGTTCGGTTTTTACCGTACACTTATTGCCATCGCAAACAACTTCAACAGTTCCATTCCAGCAGGTTGCATATACTTCGGAACCCACCTTGCTAAAAACTTCTCTCGCTTTTAAAGCAGGCTCTTCAGCTCCATTCAAACTACTGGCTACCAAAATTTTCGGTTTTACTACTTCTGCAAAAGGAAGGTATGAGTCATATCCGTGATGGGGAGCCGATAATACGGTTGCTTGTAAGTCTCTTGCGTTAAAATGTTTTAATAAGTATTCCTGCCCTGCCTGCGGGATGTCCCCTGTTAAAAGGAAGGTATTCTTCTTATATTTTATTCGGACTACCGCAGAGTTCACGTTGGCTTCATCTTCATCCTTAAGAAACCCTGGAGGAGGTGATAGTACTTCAACGTCTAAATATTTGTCCCAGCCAAGTTTATCTCCCTGCTTTATGCGCTGATATCTTCCTCCTTTGGCAATATATTCGCTTTTATAATCATCATACTCGGGCTCGCAGTTTATACATCCGGAATACCCAGTATCATATAATGCTTTAACCTTAAAACTGCCCATCAGATACTTTAAACCTCCAAAGTGGTCTTTATGAGGATGCGATATGATGATACCGTCAATAACTTTAATATTATTTCTTTTGAGAAACGGGGCTATCATATCCTTCCCCTCATCAAAATTCGCGTTGGGATATTGCCCCGGACCGGTGTCATACAGGTAGGTGCGGCCTTCTGGGGTCTGGATGACCACCGCAAGGCCCCAGCCTGTATTTTTTCCTTTGATCTCCAAAAAAGAGACGATGAGATTCTTGTTGCCCGCCTTTTGATATCCCATCCCGAAGCTGGACAGCCAGCATCCGAATAAGAGACACACGATAAAATAATTTCTTTTCATGGTTAAAAGTTTTTCAGTACAGCCCGGCTAGAACCAGCAGTCGGTACTTACCCTTATTGTGCATCTTTATTATACTTTATATCAAAAAAGTTAAGCCAGTAAATATGGCCAGCTTTACGTTTTGCAAAGTTGTCGAAGTTATTTACGGTTTGATCAGACCAGGCTCTTTCAGCCAGGGCCAATACGCGTGGGAACAGCTGGTAATCTATTTTTGATTCGGTACGGCAAATGTGTGACCAGAAATTGCCCTGGATGCCCAGATAATGTTTTTTCTCTTCGGGGCTGGCATCTGCAGGAATAGGTTCATAAGTATATACATTTTTGGTATTGGTTATCGAATAAAGCTCATCAAAATAAAGTGATGATGAAGGAGACATTACCACATCATATCCATCTTTCGTTGCTCTCATACCCGTTTCCTGATCACGCCACACCATAATTACCCAGTTTTTGTTGATTCCGCCCCCATCTAAAATCTCATCCCATGCTACCGGTCTCTTGTGATATTTCTCTACCTCGTTGCCTAATTGGCTCATAAAATAACTTTGCAGCTTTTCTTCGTCCTTTATATTATTGGTATGCATAGCGGCCTGACATTTAGGACATTCTTTCCACCGGTTTTTGGGCACTTCATCCCCTCCCAGGTGCGAATACGGTGATGGAAATAGTCCAGCCGTTTCTTTGACTACCTCATTAAGCAGTTTGTAACTATCGGGGTTCCCCGCGCAGAAAACATCCAAACCGCCACGATCAAAGAATGGGGCAATATCGTCTGTCTTACCAGTACAGGAAAGTTGAGGATAGGAATTCAGTGCGGCTGTACAATGTCCCGGGCTCTCTATTTCCGGAACAACCTGCACATGCCTGCGCTGCGCATATGCCACGATCTCTTTGATCTGCTGTTGGGTATAAAATCCTTCGAATTCTTTTGGTTCATTATATTTTTTATCGAAATAAGCCCCCTGCTTGGTTAACAACGGATATTTTTCTATTTCCAGGCGCCATCCCTGCTCATCAGTTAAATGCAGGTGAAGCGTATTTAACTTATAAAAGGACATTCTATCAATTGTCTTCTTTAAATATTCAGGTGCCATGAATGTCCTTGAACAATCAAGCATTAAGCCCCTCCAGCCAAACCGCGGCTTATCCTGGATTTCCACCAAAGGGAATTGCCAGTATTTATTATCCTTTGTTGGCTGGTTTAATAATTGCTGTAAGGTAACGCCGCCGTAAAAGATACCAGAGGCTTCAGACGCCGTAATCTTCACACCTTTATTACTGATCTGCAATCCATAGCTTCCATCACCTGAAGTAACACTTTTATCAAGTGTCAAAGTTATGATAGTGAAGATACTGGCGTTTTTGGGTGCATTCTGACCTACCTTTACATCAATGCCCGTCACCTTTTTTAGGTCCTGCGAAAGTAAATTTGCTTCTGCCGCGAGTTTACTGTCATACTGTATATACAGCCCAGAATTCACGGCAAGTTTCTCATCGCCCCTAAGATGCATACTTAATGGTTGTGGGATCACGGTAGGCTGTGCCTRTAAAACCATGTATCCGGCGAAAAGAAAGATAAGTGTCCACAAAGATTTTTTCATCATTTTGTCTTTTTAGAAGGTACTCAAAAACCTTATATTGTTTATTTCAATAATTAATGCTTTACGCACAGGGTTTAAATTAATAGTTTTATTTCATCTGCCATAAAAAGGCCGCCCTGTAAAAACAGGACGAGCCTTAGTTGATTGATCTTTGGGACGATCTAATTCGATTTATAAAGTCTTTAATTTCCGCTTACCACCCCGGATTATTAGGTCCTAGCTTAGGATTCAGTACCAATTGGTCACTCGGTAATGGCCACAGGTAATCTCTGCTAACTTTAAACTGGTAACCATTGGCCATTGAACCAATATTTTTGAAAGGTTCAATATATCCATTCGCATCTGTTGGATATTTGCTCAGTGTTTCAGGCGTAAACATTGTTGCCCATTGTGCTAATTTGGCTCCTTTCGGTTTCCAATTGGTAATTAAAATACCTCCTGCAGCCCAACGGTAGATGTCGTCGTGTCGGAAGCCTTCACAAGCCAATTCAACCCTTCTTTCTCTACGCACTTCATTGATTATTGGAGAAAGACTTGGGAACTTCCAGTTTGGATCTGTTGTAATTCCTCCGATTGACAAAGGAGTCATCCCCACCCGGTTGCGAAGTAAATTCACGCTCACATCAAGATCTGCCTGGGTAATGGCACCCAATTCAGCTTTTGCTTCTGCATAATTTAATAAGACCTCTGCAAACCTAAAGTAGATCAGCGCTTGGGTAGAATTTTCGACCTGCTGTAAAGCATCTGTATTATGGCCTTTATATAATTCATAACCTGTTGGAACATTGGCTGAATTGGTAAAATCAGGTCTTGCAAAAACTACATTTGCTGCGCCGTTCGCTCGGTTTGTGGTAATAGCGGTACCCGGTACAAATACAGTCTGTTGCAATCTAGGATCTCTATTAGCTACTACATTCGCCAAAGTATTATCCCCTTGATATTGTGTACTTGCGGCAATAGGCTTTCCATCTTTACAAAGGTAATCATCCACTAAACTTTTTGTTATTCCTCTTTGCAACGCAATAGGAACAAACAAGTACCATCTTTGAGACAAGCCCATGCTATTGTCAAACTTTCTCCAAAGCATTACCTCTTTACTGCTGCTATAATCAGTCTGGTTAAACAGTTTCCAATAACCATCAGTCATTCCCGCATTATCTAATTGATATCCATGAGGATTATCGATTAGTGCTTTAGCAACACTGGCGGCTTTTTGAAGATATTTTGTTCCGTCCTGACCTGAGACACCGAAAGGTGTTCCGGCATGATATTTTTCCCATGTTCCTTCATACAAAGCTACCCTTGACTGAAATAACATGGCAACTTCTTTGTTTATTCTGAAAGTCTCGCCGCTTCCATTTGAGGGCAGATATTCGATTGCCTTGTCCAGATCCTCTAAAATATGATCTACGATAACATTACGTGACTGTCTGCCTTGAAATAATTCCTGCGTGTCAAGATTGGTAAGTGGTTTATCAACCCAGGGCAGATTACCGAAATTTTTAAGCCTGTTAAAATAAAACAAAGCCCTAAAAAATAGCGTTTCACCTACATACGGCTTTACATTATCCCACTTATCTGTCACTTTTTGATAGTTGGCCATAAAATAGTTAATGGTCCTTAATTGTGCCCAATCCCATCCGCCTCCACTTGCGGGTACAACATTTTCACTGTTTAAAGTAGGATTATATGGAATTGAAATCATGTTATCACTACCTTGATCTGCGTCCTCACCATAATTACCTGCCTGATTATACCCGGAAAAAGAAGGAAGCAGTGTCGTGTTATAATTGGATGGTGCTCCAACCGGAGCATCGTAGTAACCATTGGCATATAATTTCAGATCATTGGCAGATTTCCAATACTCAGCATTACTGATGTTGGCTTTGGGCACTTGATCGAGAAAACCTTTTTTGCAGGATGCTGACACCAATACTATGGCTGCCAGTAATATTTTATTTATTTTCATTAGTCTTCAGTTTAAAAAGTAACATTCAATCCGAAAGAAAGCGTGCGCTGTAATGGGTAGATCTTACCTTCATCTACTGCCAGTTCAGGATCTAGGGATTTTTGCATTTTAGTAAATGTGGCAAGATTATCTCCACTGAGGTAAACCCTCAGCTTCTGAATTCCCACATGTGATAACAGGTTTTTAGATACCGTGTAGCCGAGCTGAATATTTTTAATGCGCATATAAGCTGCATTTTGCAGATACCTTGTTTGCGTTTGAATATTCTTGTTCATCTGTCCGGACATATAATATTTGGGAAAGAAGCCATCAGGCGTCTGAGGCGTCCATCTGTTTAAATTCTGTGTCATAACAGTACTGCCCCATTCCCCTCCAATAATTCCAAAGTACATATCCGATCCTACCCATGCATCCCTTTTGGCTACTCCCTGAAGGAACATGGAAACGTCAAACCCTTTCCAGTCTCCACCAACTGTCACTCCGTAGGAATATTGTGGAGAGCTATTGCCTATAACTTTTCTGTCACCAGAATTATCCGCGGTATTATTTCCGAAATTAATAACGTTATCGCCATTTAAATCTTTGTAACGGACATCTCCCGGTGTCCAGTTGCTTGCATTTATTGCCGTTTGTTTTGGTGCATTTGCTATTTCCTGAGCACTTTGAAATAAACCTTGGGTCTCATATCCCCATATTTCTCCCATTACCATTCCCTCATACCAATCAGATAGGAGTTTGGTTGTATTAGGATACTTTTGAACGGTACTTTTGCTGTTGATCTACGCCCATATTAAGTGATTTAATGGTGGCCCATGTAAGACTAGGGTTCACCAGGCCCGGAGGGCCAACATAAGACTGGCGGCCATTGCTAAATATCCAGCTAGTATTTGTAGGCGCAACAGTAGAAAGGCTAGGATAAAAAGGATAATAGTTATCCTGTCCCGGATTATCTCCCCATTGGTCTCCCAGTGACCCGTACGATCCTCTTAATTTAAATAAATTCACATAGTTTTTAAACGGTTTCCAGAAATTTTCCTCCGAAACTACGTATCCTCCTGAGAGACCGGAATAAAGATTCCATCTCTTATTCTCCAAGAAACGAGAGGAAGCATCATATCTTCCGTTCAGTTCCAATAGATACTTATCTTTATAATTGTAATTGAATCTACCAAAATACCCTTCCATAGCTAGTCTGGTATCATTATCCGCAACCGAAGGCTGTATTGTATATACTACTTTATTGAAGTTTTTCGAATTGAACTATGTTCCATTATAAGTGAAATTTCCGGTAATATTCCAGCCGGTTGCCGGTTTGATAACCAACTCGCCCGTTGCATTCACTTTATCCCTGTCGTAGGTATTCCTTCCCCCTTCAGTAAAGAGTTTAACGCCGGAATAGTCAGAATATTCACCATCAGGATTAAACAATGGCGTAGTTGGAAGTTTTCTTGCTATTTGGTGCATGTAATTACCACCAGTGGCATCCGGATAAGTGGCTGGGGTATTGCCAGACTGTCTGGACAGGGCACTACGGAAATTTACGGTCAACCATTTGTTTATTTCAGTCGACACATTTGCCCTCACATTGGAACGGCTATAACTGTCGCTCATAAAATTATACATCCCTCCCTTAGAGGTATAACCTGCACCCAGATAATAGGACGTTGATTTACTTCCACCTGAAACACTCAGATTATGTTGTTGGCTAAAAGCCCATGGTTTAAAATAGATTTTAAACCAGTCATTGTTGCCATTGCCCGTATTCGGACCTGCGCCCGTGAAGTATCCAAGCCCTGAACCATACCAATCGTCATGGTTTGGATCCTTGATCGTCTCATCTTTCAGCGTTCCATCCAGGTAGCCCTTGATGCGGCCAAGGGTCTCCTGATTATACCAGGGCGCCCGTCCAGCGTTTACGAATGCCTCATTAAAAAGATTTGCAAAATCAAGAGAATTGACCATCTTAGGAAGGTTTATTGCCTGGCTAATAGATAAGTTATTACTATAGTTGATCGTTGGTTTCCCTTCCTTGCCGCGTTTTGTAGTGACAAGCAAAACCCCATAAGGAGCACTTGAGCCATATATAGCTGAAGATGCCGCGTCCTTTAGTAGTGATATATTATCAATATCCGAGGGATTGATCGAATTCAGATCTCCACCAGGAATACCGTCAATTACAACCAAAGGTGCTGCCAGCACACCGAAACCGGTAAATCCCCTCACGTTTATATTGGGTTCTGCATCTGGGGCACCGCCCGCGCCATATGCATTTGGGGTTACATTAAGGTTGGCAACCTGTCCCTGCAAAGCCTGGGCAACGTTGGTAACAGGCCTGTTTTCCAATTCCTTTGATGAAACCGAGGCTACAGCTCCAGTAAGGTCAACTTTTCTTCTCTGTGTATAGCCTACGACTACAACATCGTTTAAAGCATTATTTGAAGCATCTAATTCAACTAGCAACGATTGATTGTTTTGCAGCGTAACGCTCTTTGAAACAAACCCAATTAAGGAAAATATTAATGTCCGAGATGAACCTTTCAATTTGATACTAAATTCCCCATTGCTATTTGCAATAACCCCGTTCTGGGTGTCCTTTTCTAGGATAGTTGTCCCAGGCAATGCTTGACCTGATCCATCTCTTATTTTACCGGTAACGGTAGTTCCGGAGCTTGGTTGTATTTGCGCCAAAAGATCATTTGGAATACAAATACTCAGTAACAGGAACATGAATACTGAAGTGAATGTGATTTTTTTTGTCATGGTTTGGTTTGGTTACAGAATATATTTGGTATGCGGCGTATCAATCATATATAAGCTACGGACTTTTATTTTATATTTCAAGGACAGTTACATTTTAATTCCTTGTTAAGTCGGCAATTACCAGATTGATCAAACAAACTTAATGATACCCCCCATGATATTCTTACACAAGAATACTTCGATACTAAAATGAACAATTTGGTTTACCGCTCAATCTGATAACAAGGATGTTTGTCATCAATAAAGCCGACCATTTGAAGAATAATATGGTGGAACTATAGCGCTATCAATTTATTTATTCAGCGAACCAAACCGATCGGTTATATTACAATCAAAAAACAGCCATTACAGGTAAACCACTATAGAAATGGAATACCGTAAGCGCCCAGCTGAGGCCTTGGGGTTGCACCTATTGAATTTTTCGATTTTCAGGTTGACAAAGCTTTTTTTTTTGTAACATTGTTAATACCAACATAACGTTATGCAACTCGATGTAAAATCAACAAGAAACAGGACTATCATTAACTTCCAAAAGGAGGGATATGATGATCTATGCGTTTTGGGCAGATATAAATATAGCAAAGCTGAAAAATATCTGGAGGAACATGCACATGTAGGTATGATAGAAATATGCTACTGTGATAAAGGAAGTCAATTGTTTTTTGTCAACAACAAAAAACACCTGGTTAATGGAGGCGACATTTTTATCCATTTCCCGGGCGAAGTCCACAGTACAGGCGGTGAACCGGAAGAAAGAGGTTGTTTATATTGGTTGATAATCAAAACAGATAATATCAAACTAAAGCCCGGCAATAAGATTTGCGCCAACGTGGCCAGTCTACTGGATCTGATTATAAAAAAGGAAATCCGTCATTTCCGCGGAGGAGACGAATGCAAAAAAATCCTGGAGACTATTTTTAAAAAAAATACGCTCCGTAAAAAAACGATTGTTGAAAAGATCTGGATTGAACATTTAGTTCAAAATTTTTTATTACATGTGCTGGATAAAGTTTCGGGAATGCAGACCGAAACGACAGACAAGCGCTTAGATGTGATTACCGAACACATTACCAATAATCTTACAGAATACATCTCCATCGAAGACCTGGCCAACAAGATTCACCTTTCAGAATCCAGATTTAAGATTTGGTTTAAACAGAATACCGGCTTCAGTCCGATTGATTACATCCAGCGTCAGCGCATTTTTTTAGCGATCAAGATTATAAATGACCAACCCGACATATCGATCACAAAACTTGCCTACTCACTAAATTTCTCCACGCCACAATATTTTTCTACTGTAATGAGAAAGTATACCGGCAAGACCCCTACGGAGATAAAAGCAGGTTAGAAAAGAAATAAATCTTTCTATTCATTCCTTAAGTACAATATAGTACTATCCTTTTTTTACGAACAGGTTATTCATACTGTGCAGGTATTTTTGGTTAAACATATACATTATGATGTTTAACATGCTGTCACAAAATCGGATCAATCTTTTCATTCAAAACAGTTATCTGGGGTTGAAGATCATTGTGGAACCTCCATTGTTTATACCGATCAAGATAAGTTTTTTTGGTAAAGTGATCCAAAGTGCAGAACTGATAAATACTGATTCAGGTGTTAAAGTTTTACGGATGTAAGAAACAGCCCTCAGATGATTATGTTCAAAAAATCGACAATAACCCAATAAATCTTAAATATGTTAAGAAGAGAATTTATAAAAAATAGCACAATCAGCCTCGCTGGGGCTACTATATTACCATCGACTGCTATTTTTGCTACAGAGGAGAAAAAAGTGCGCCTTGGCTACATTGGTGTGGGAGAAAGAGGTATGAACCATATTGCAGCAGGCCTACTTCGCGAAGACGTTGAGATTGTTGCCATTTGCGATATTCAGGAACGCTCACTAAAAATTTGCCGGGAACGCATGGCAAAAAGCGGTAAGCCAGCAGCGATGGAATATACCGGTGGTTTAGATGCATATAAAAAATTGTTGGATCGAAAAGATATCCACGCGGTTATTATCGCAACGCCATGGCAATTTCACTGTAGTCAGGCAGTAGATGCAATGAAAGCGGGTAAATATGTGGGATGCGAGGTAATAGCAGGATTAACACTTGATGATCACTGGGAGATCGTTCATACATCAGAGGCCACAGGCGTGCCTTACATGACCTTAGAAAACGTTTGTTACCGACGTGATGTTATGGCCGTACTAAATATGGTCCGCCAGGGCGTATTTGGGGAATTGGTACATGCTGAAGGAGGATATCAACATAACCTTCGGGATGTGTTGTTCAATAATGGTAGGCAGGTTTATGGCGGTGGTATTGAATTTGGCGAAGGGGCACTCAGTGAAGCTCAATGGCGTACCCAATTCAATATCGACCGCGACGGCGATCTTTATCCTACACATGGGGCGGGTCCGGTAATGAACTACCTGAACATCAACCGGGGCAATAGGTTTACCAATCTGGTTTCGTTCAGCTCGAAAGCGCGGGGCCTGGCATCTTATGTGGAGGAACTTGCACCAAGGCATCCAAATGCCAATATCAAATATAAAGAAGGGGATGTCGTACAGACCATGTTGAATTGCGCGAATGGAGAGACTGTTCTTTTGACCCATGATACCCATCTACCACGCCCATATTCTCTCGGTTTCCGGGTGCAGGGCACCAAAGGTATCTGGATGGATCTCAATCAATCGATCTACATTGACCATGTGTCAAAAGATGATGAATGGGAACCGGCCAAAGCCTGGTTTGAGAAGTATGACCACCCACTATGGAAAAAACACGAAAAGGATGCAAGCGAGGCAGGCCATGGTGGTGTAGACTGGTTTGTTTTTAATGCGTTCATTCTTTCGGTAAAAGAAAAAAAGACCCCACCTATTGATGTCTACGATTCGGTAACGATGAGCGTTATCGCGCCTTTATCTGCAAAATCAATCGCAGAAGGAAATAAACCGCAAGAGTTCCCAGACTTCACAAAGGGCCAATGGCAAATGAGAAAAAATAGGTTTGCATTGGACGATAGTGGCTTTTAATTGCCATGAATTTATTTTTACTTAAGTAGTTATCCGCGACTTCATTTATTCCCATACTTTATTATCAGTAAAAAATCGACCAATGCGACTAAAATTTATTTTATTATTTTTTATTCCCTTTTTGTTTTTTGGCTTTCCCGTATCAAAACCAAAAATTCTAGTTTTCACCAGAACAGCCGGCTTTCACCACGCCTCTATTCCCGCAGGAATAAAAGCAATCGTAAAACTCGGGAAGGAAAATAATTTTGATGTGGATACAACATCCGATGCTGGAAAAATCACTGAAAGTAACTTAAAAAAATACAATGCAGTGATTTTCTTAAGTACAACCGGCGCATTGCTTACAGCCGCAGAACGAAATGATTTTGAAAGATATATACAGGCCGGCGGAGCTTATGTGGGCATACACGCAGCCGCTGATGCGGAATACGACTGGCATTGGTACGGCCGCCTGGTAGGCGGATATTTTGCCAGTCATCCTCAAATACAGCCTGCATTATTAAAAGTAATTGACAAAACCCATATCTCGACAAAACATTTACCTGATGAGTGGAAAAGAACAGATGAATGGTATAACTATAAAGCGTTAAACAAGGACGTTCATGTCCTGATTACCATTGATGAAAACAGTTATACAGGGGGCATTAACGGCGCGGCCCACCCAATGGCCTGGTATCACGATTTCGATGGTGGCAGGGCCTGGTACACCGCGCTTGGACATACCGGGGAATCATATGCAGACCCACTTTATTTAAAACATATTTTGGGCGGCATTTTATGGGCAATCGGCGACCAACAAAAATTAAACTACGCAAAAGCTACCACAGAACGCGTTCCAGACGAAAATCGTTTGGTTAAAAACCAGCTGGTAAAAGGAACTTTTTTTGAACCGACTGAAATGACCGTACTGCCAAACCTGGATGTTATGATTGCTCAACGCCGAGGAGAAATACTACTCTATAAAAACAACACCAAAACGGTAAAACAGATAGGTTTTTTAAATGTGTATTGGAAATCACAGGTCAAAGAGGTGAATGCAGAAGAAGGTCTCTTGGGCCTACAGGCTGATCCCGATTTTAAAAACAACCATTACGTTTATATTTATTACAGTCCTGCCGATACCAGTGTAAACCGTCTCTCGCGTTTTACACTCGAAAATGATACCATTGATAACAGGTCAGAAAAAATAGTATTACAGTTATACTCTCAGCGGGATATATGCTGTCATACAGGCGGTTCGGTGGCTTTTGGTAAGGACAATATGCTTTATCTGTCCACCGGAGATAATTCCACCCCATTTGATGAAGGGGGAAACCCAGCTTATAATACACACGCATTCGCTCCCTTGGATGACCGTGCGGGTCATGAGCAGTATGATTCAAGACGGACTGCAGGTAATACCAATGACTTAAGGGGAAAAATCCTCAGAATAAAAATGAAGGCCGATGGCACTTACGATATTCCAGAAGGTAACCTGTTTAAACCTGGAGAGGCCAATACCCGGGCAGAAATTTATATAATGGGTGATAGGAATCCTTACCGTATATCAGTAGATAAGCGGAACAATTATTTATATTGGGGCGAGGTTGGTCCGGACGCGAACAGCGACAGCCTGGCCTTTCGTGGACCACGTGGTTATGATGAGGTCAACCAGGCCAGAAGTGCTGGCTTTTTTGGCTGGCCGCTGTTTATAGGCCCGAACCTGCCCTACCATCCTTACAATTATGCCACGGGGGTATCCGGCCCTGCTTTTGATCCAACAAAGCCGATAAATATATCAAAAAACAACACAGGGCTAAAAGCACTGCCACCTGCGCAGCCGGCATTTATATGGTATCCATATGGCCCGTCAACCGATTTCCCACAAGTGGGTACTGGTGGGCGAACCGCTATGGCAGGTCCTATCTACTATGCCGATATGTATCCTAAGGCTACACGCTTACCTGATTATTACAGCAAAAAAGTGATCATCTATGATTGGATGAGAAGCTGGATAAAAGCAGTAACCCTGCAACCAAATGGCGATTTTGACAAGATGGAACCGTTTATGCCAACTACAAAATTTAATGCGCCGATTGATATGGAAATAGGGCCGGATGGCAGAATTTATGTCCTGGAATATGGCAATGGATGGTTCACTAAAAATGTTGATGCCGGTTTAGCAAGGATTGATTATAACCGTGGAAACCGTCCGCCTGAAATATTAAAAATATATGCCGATAAAACTTATGGAAAATTGCCTTTGGCAGTGCAGTTTGATGTTGTAGCAAAAGACCCCGAAAATGACAAGATGACCTACACATGGAACCTGGGTAATGGTGTAGTCAAGAAAACCCTGTTCCCAAAACTAAAGTATGTTTATACTAAAAAGGGCAATTATACGGTCACGGTTGATATTAAAGACGACCGGGATGCAATGGCAAAAAGTAAAACCATTGGCATAGTGGCCGGTAGCGTGGTGTCCAATCTGTCAAATATCAGTGCAAACAGTCCCGGTAAAGCTTTAATGATGTCGCTCGATTGCAAAGCCTGTCATAAAATAAACGAGAAATCAATCGGACCAGCTTTTATRGAGATCGCAAAAAAATACCCGAACAACACCGCTTCAATGACCCATTTAACACAAAAGGTTGTGCAAGGCGGAAATGGCGTTTGGGGCGATGTTGTGATGCCGGCGCATCCGGCACTGAAGCCTACGGAGGTAAAGCAAATTATAAGCTGGATTTTAACGCTTAAACAATAGCTTTTTGAGGTTGTAGTAGCAAGGATTTGTAACGTTTTTTGTGCAGGACACAAGCATATATGGAGAAGCATTTCGATCGTACAAATAATTACCGCAAAAGTTGAAAATTAATTTGGATGTGACTTTAAATACCGGTAATTCAATGTATGGTTCCTTACCACTATATTTTAAGACCTGGAGAAAACCATCATTTTTAAATAAATTAGATAATGACCAACAGAAGATCTTTTTTGAAAAACACAGGGCTTCTTGCCTTAAGTATCCCTTTATTCGGGAATGACATTTTTGCTGCCCCACCCAAGCTGCCCGCCTGGGGCATTCAGTTGTATATGGTGAAGGAGGATATGGAAAAAGATATGCCCGGCACCTTGAAACAATTGGGCACAATGGGTTATACGCAGATAGAAAGCTATAGTGGCACTCAGGGTATGTTTTGGGGCGTCGGCAATAAAGAGTTTAAAAAGCTGGCGAATAATTTCGGACTGAAGGTGATTTCAAGCCACTATAATGATGAACCAGGCGGTTTTGAAAGGCAAGTAGAAAAAGCCGCTGAAATCGGAATGAAATACCTGGTCTGTCCATGGAAAGGGCCTCAAAAATCTATCGACAATTTTAAACGTTTTGCCGATGAGTTCAACAGCAATGGAGAGATCTGCAAAAAGTACGGTATGCGTTTTGGCTACCATCCACATGATTATCCCTACAAAAAAGTAGATGGACAATTACCAATCGACGTTCTTTTAGCCAATACGGATAAAGATCTGGTTGATTTTCAAATGGATTATTATTATACCATAACCGAAGGCCAAAACGCAGAAGAATACCTCAAAGAACACAGGCACCGTTTTAAACTCTGCCACATGCGCGATATATTGAAGCATCGTTTGCCCAAAGACAGTGAAGAAGAATCTTCCTGTGATTTAGGGCAAGGTACAATCAATTATCCACGCCTGTTGTC
>NZ_JBFTRT010000192.1:0-8330 GCF_056399685.1 Pedobacter sp. 01N416 | reverse complement strand
ATCAATCTGTCGCGATCGATTGAATAATTAATGGCCTGCCTGATTTTTTTTAAGCGCAATGGCGATTTCTTCACAATTGAAAGATTGGTATCAACCAATATACCTACATACTCGGTACATAAGTATGGGCTTTTGGTTAAGGTAAATTTTCCTTTGTACTTCGAGGTCATTTTTCCGCTTTTGGTCAGGATATCGTCGCGGTAACTGCCGTCAACATTATAGTAGAAATCCAGGTCCTTTTTCAGGAAACTCATGAAACCACTTTGTTTATCGGTGATGAAGCTGGCTTTTACAGCATCAAGGTAGGGTAATGCCATTCCTTTGGCGTCTTTTTCAAAATAATGCTCGTTTTTTAAAAGCACTAATATTTCACCTTCTTTCCAGTATTTAAATTTAAAAGGGCCGGTGCCAACAGGATGACTTCTGAAATCCTTACCATAATGTTCTACAACTTCTTTGGGTACAACAGAGCAGTATTGTGTAGTAAGTAAACTCATAAAGGGTGGGAAAGGACGCACCAGTTTGATCTGGAAAGTAGAATCATTTAACGCGATAAAATTATGCTTATCCTTCACTTTATCACTAAAAATCCACCCGCCCGATGAGGCGACCTTTGGATCGATTAAACGATAAAAACTATATACAAAATCACTTGCGGTTACTTTTCGGCCTTTGCCATTTTTAAAAATAGGATCATCATGAAAGTAAACATCCTTACGCAGGTTAAAAGTGTAAGTTAAAGCATCTTCCGAAACCTGCCAGCTTTTGGCTATGCAGGGCAGTGTTTGCAAGGATGAATCGATCTGTACCAAACCATTAAAAATCTGGTTGGTCATCCAGATGGCATTCTGGTTGCGCGCAAAGGCCGGATCAATAGAGGTTAAACCCTGATCGAGATTAATATTGAAGACTTTTTTGTCCTGATGATCAGCATTTTCCTTACAAGAAAAGAATAAGCTTACACAAAAAAACCAAAATATATAATTAAATGAGCCTCGCATGCGATCAGGAATGTTATTTTTGCACAAATTAATAAATTTAATGCAGATGTCTTTTTTAAACGATTTATTTATCGGCCTCGATGCTGCTCACCAAGAAGAATTACAGGAACGTTTAGATTTAGTGGAGCACAAGATTAAGTTTATGGATAAAATGCCTGTAGCCTGCTTAGATACGAGCAACAATCCGGAATATTTTTTATCGGAAGAAATTTCGCTGGCAGGTGGAATGATAGCGACTGACATACTAAGCGCTGTTTTTATTATTTACTATCAGCCGGGTAAAACTTTAACCGATTTAATGAGAGAAGTACCTGCGGCATTAAATACCGATTGGCAAGCGGTACAAAACAACAGAATCATTTTATTAAATGACGATGTTAACCGCGAAAGAACTGCTGAAAATGCCGTCTCGCTAATAGAAGATATCGCCGAAATGTTACACCCGGGTTCTTTTATCTTTGGTCACGAAGGTGATAAATGGATCAGATTTGGCGCATAGGGAATGTGAGATTTGAGAGACTAGATATGAGATGTGAGACGGTTGATGGGAGACTGGCCGTTGCACTTAAAACCTTTCAACTCTCTAACTTTTTCAATGCTTGCGCTCGTTTCCAAACGAGTGCATAAATAGTAATACGATTTAATCGTTTGAGACGATAGGCAATTCAACGCTTGTTGGCCTAATCTTATTGCGATGATTAGACTTGCAACCTTTTAACTTTCCAACTTTTACCTTCCGGCCCTCCACCTTCCAGCCTTTAAATTTCCTTAATCTGGTATTCTTCTATTTTACGGTAAAGTGTGGTTAAACCAATCCCCAGTAATCGCGAGGTTTCTGTTTTATTCCCTTTGGTATGGATGAGTACTTTTTGAATGTGTTGCTTTTCTATCTGTTGTAGATTATAATCATTTTCTATTGGTGCAAATTCAAAAAATTCGGGAGGTAAGGCGGTAGCGCTTAAGGTATCTCCATCCGACAGGATTACCAAACGTTCGATCACATTTTTAAGTTCCCGGATATTTCCTTTCCAGCTATGATCGCTCAATATTGATAAAATTTTATCATCCATTTTTGGTGCTGATCGGTTTACTTTATCTGCAAATTCTTTTAAGTAGTGTTTTGCCAATGCAGGGATGTCGGCTTTCCGATCGCGTAACGGTGGTAAGGTAATGGTGAAAACCGAAAGCCGATAATAAAGATCGGAGCGGAATTTTCCAGAAGTTGCATCGGCTTTTAAATTTTTATTTGTGGCGGCTAATATCCGAACATTTACCTGTTGCGTTTGGGTATCGCCTACTTTGATAAAAGTCTGACTTTCGAGTACACGCAATAGCTTTGCCTGTAAATCGAGGTTCATCTCGCCGATTTCATCCAGTAATAATGTGCCACCATTAGCTTCTTCCAACAGGCCTTTCTTGTCTTTATTGGCCCCAGTAAAAGCCCCGGCTTTGTATCCGAAGAGTTCGCTTTCCAGTAAATCAGGGCTAAAGCCACTGCAATTTAAGGCCACAAATGGTTTTGCTGCCCTAGGGCTTTCGTAATGGATAGATTGAGCGAAAACTTCCTTTCCAGTTCCAGTTTCGCCCAATAACAAAACAGTTGTATCGGTTGCACTTACTTTCTTGGCCAGATCAATCGCTTCCTTTAAAGCTTTTGATTGACCGATTATGGTTTCGAAGCTGTGTTTTTTAGCAATTTTGTTTTCCAGATCGGAAACCCTGCGCTGCAGATTTGATTTATCCATCGCCTTGTACAAAAGCGGAATAATCTTGTCGTTATCATCGCCTTTTACCAGATAATCGAATGCCCCGTTTTTAATTGCCAAAACGCCATCGGCAATGGTGCCGTAAGCAGTAAGATTTATAATTTCGACATAAGATTTTATGGCTTTGACATCTTTAACCAGCGCTACTCCATTAACATCAGGTAGTTTAACATCGCTGATTACAATGCTGACATCGTTATTTTTAAGCAATTTAAGGCCTTCTTTTCCAGTATTGGCTTGTAAGGTCTTAAATCCTTCTAATTCTATAATCCTGGAAAGTAAACTGCAGATTTTCTTTTCATCATCGATGATGAGCACCATGCCATTCATAGGTAAAATTTATGCTGCAATATTAAGTATAAAAATATCGAAAGATGATGAGGTGGATAAAATAAACAACTTTGGTTTTTAAACTTCAGGCTTCCGACTCCAGACTCCCAACTCCTTTTTCCTCGGTCTGTGTCCTCACAGAACGAAAGGATAAATATTGCTAAATTGGATTTAGAAAAGAAAGGAGTGACCTGTGGAGACATAGACCACTGGTTGAGATTAAATGATTTTTCGTAAAACCGAGTAAGGTCTTCGACTACGCTCAGACTGACAAATGTATGGTTATCTTTGGTCTTTAAGCTTTGGTCTCCCGACTCCAGACTTCCAACTCCGGACTTATTTTGTACCTTTTTCGTTTCCGAAGCATTAAAGTAAAAGCTTTTTGAGCATATTTGGTTTTTGCAAAACAAATTCTATGTTTAAGAGACTRACCGCAATATTCATATTTTGCTTTCCAGCAGTTTTTTGTGCTGCCCAACAAGTACGCCCAGCCAGATCTTCTGAAATTTATAGAGAGATAAAAACGTTAAAACACCTTCCGAAAGTTTTATATCTGGCTGCTCACCCCGATGATGAGAATACTGGTTTATTATCTTGGTTAATCAACGATCAAAACGTAGAAACAGCTTATTTGTCGCTTACCAGGGGAGACGGCGGACAAAACCTTTTGGGCACCGAACAAGGTGCAGCCTTAGGCCTGATCAGAACACACGAACTTTTGGAAGCCCGTAGATTGGACGGTGCGCAACAATTTTTCACCAGGGCAATCGATTTCGGATTCTCTAAAAATACCAACGATACTTTTAAACAGTGGGATGCCGATAGCATTACCGCCGATGTGGTTTGGGTGATCAGAAAATTTAGGCCGGATGTAATTATCTGTCGTTTCCCGCCAACTGCTGCTGCGGGTCACGGTCAGCATGCTGCTTCGGCGGTTGTGGCGGAAAAAGCATTTAAGGCTGCTGCTGATAAAAATATGTTTCCAAACCAGCTTAAATATGTATCTGTTTGGCAACCAAAAAGACTATTGTGGAACACTTTTAGGTTTGGTTCAGTAAATACCACAGCCGAAAATCAATTAAAGGCAACTGTTGGGCAATACGACGCACAATTGGGAATGGGTTATGGTGAGCTGGCAGGATTAAGCCGAAGTTTACACAAAAGCCAGGGAGCAGGAACACAATCGGTGGCCGGTGTACGTTCCGATTATTTTACAAATGTTTTAGGCGATCCTGCTAAAAGAACTTTGTTCGATGGCTTAAGCCTTAACTGGTCAGACAAAGGTATAGGCGATATTGATGAACTAATCGATATTATCCTGTTATCTTTCAATTATAACCAACCCGATAAGAGCCTGCACGGATTGTTGATGCTGAGAAAGAAAATTGCCGAATTGCAGGATGCAGCCTTGAGAAAAGATAAGCTTGCGGCTATCGATAACATCATTTTAAGCAGTATAGGTTTTATGGGTGAGGTGGTAACCAATCAACCCGAAGCAATTGCCGGCAATAGTTATAATTTTCGTTTAAACTTAATTTCAAGATCGGCCACCCCTGTTATTATTGAAGGTGTGAACTGGTTAAACCAGACAGATAATTTAAATAGAAAGCTTGCTAACGACTCGCTGATTACCATTGAACGTAAAATCCAGATTCCGGCAGACGCGGCACTTACTGAACCTTATTGGTTAGCCAAGCCTGCAAAAGATGCGGCAACATTCAGCGTAGCTAACGATACTTTAATCGGGCTTCCAGAAATGCAATCGCCTGTTAATGTGCTGTTGTCGCTGAAAATAGRGGCGGAAAAATTTAAAATCAGATTGCCTTTATCGTATAAAAAATTAGATCCTGTTAAAGGTGATGTTGTAGAAGCACTGAGGATCATTCCCGCTCTCGATTTAAGTTTTAGCGAGCCAGTTTATTTCGCTAAAGAAAAAGAAGCTTTAAATGTTAGCCTTCGTTTGAAGGCCAATAAGAACATCAATTATGGTAAGATAAGTTTCAAGATCGGCAACCAGGTAGTGAAAACCTTCCAGGGGATTAACCTGGCAGAGAATACCATCAATACGATGAATTTTCTTCTTCCGGTTGAAGATTTAGCCAAAATTAAAACCAGCCAGAATAAATTAGAAGCTGTTTTTTCATCAGAAGCGAATGAATATTCAAAAGGACAGGTATTAATTCAGTATCCTCATTTGCCAACACTACAGTATTTTGTTCCGGCCACAACCTGGTTGATTAAAGGAGATACAAAGGTGCTGGCGAAAAAAGTTGGGTATATTGAAGGGGCTGGAGATCTGATCCCTGAGTTTTTAAGACAGGCAGGTTTGCAGGTTGATGTATTAACAGAAGCAGATATCCTGAACTCAGCAAAACTGGCAAGTTACGATGCCGTGGTAACAGGAGTAAGGGTAATCAATACCGAAAAAAGAATTAAAAACTGGCAAACTGCTTTGCGCGGTTACGTAGAAAACGGTGGAACCATTGTGATGCAGTACAATACCACCCAAGATATGGCGCTACAGGATTTTGGTGTTTATCCGTTTAGCATCAGTGGTAAAAGGGTGACCGAAGAAAATGCAGAAGTTAAATTTTTAAAACCTGAACATAAACTGTTAAACTACCCAAATAAAATTACTGCTGACGATTTTAAAGGATGGGTGCAGGAGCGCGGTGCTTATTTCCCTGATAAATGGGATGCTAAGTACGAACCGCTTTTCGAGATGCACGATACCGATGAAGAACCGCTTCAAGGATCGACCCTGTATGCAAAATATGGCAAAGGGAATTTTATTTATACACCATTAGCATTTTTCAGGCAATTGCCTGCCGGAAATGTTGGCGCAGCCAGATTGTTCTTTAACTTTTTATCGGCTGGGAAGTGATGAAAAATCAATTCAAAAACTGGAATACCTGGTATATTTTACTCGCTTTGGCGCTGGTATTTCAGATTGTATTTTATTACCTGTTTACTAAATTCTGGGCATGAGTAATATCGATTGGGCAGTACTGATATTTACTTTGCTTGCTGTGGTAACCTATGGTGTTTTTATTGGTCGTGGGCAAAAAAGCAATGCTTCCTATTTAAAGGCCGGTAATAAAATGCCCTGGTATATTGTGCTATTGGGTATTATGGCTACGCAGGCCAGTGCTATTACTTTTTTATCAGCACCAGGACAGGCTTATACCGATGGCATGCGCTTCGTGCAGTATTATTTTGGTCTGCCGTTGGCAATGATTGTTATTTGCATTACTTTCATCCCGATTTTTCAAAGGTTGAATGTATATACCGCCTACGAATACCTGGAAAACCGTTTCGATAAAAAAACAAGGGTTTTAACTTCGTTGCTGTTTCTGTTTTCGCGGGGATTATCAACAGGGATCAGTATTTATGCACCAAGTATTATCCTCTCCAGTGTTTTAAACTGGAATATTTATTTAACCAATATCCTTACCGGCGGGATTTTGTTGATTTATACCTATGTTGGTGGTGCAAAAGCAATTGCACACACACAGAAACTGCAATTTTTAATCATTTTAGGGACAATGGCCTTTGCCGGATATCTTTTGGTGCAGCATATGCCTAATGGAATCGGGTTTAAAGATGCACTTTACCTGGCCGGCAAATCGGGTAAATTAAATGTAATTACCACCGAATTCGACTGGAAGGATAAATATAATATCTGGAGTGGTTTAATCGGAGGTTTTTTTCTCGCGCTTTCTTACTTCGGCACAGATCAGAGCCAGGTTGGAAGATACATTACCGCGAAAGACAATACCAATGCAAAAATGGGCTTACTGTTAAATGGATTGGTTAAAATCCCGATGCAGTTCGCTATCCTGTTAATCGGCGCATTATTGTTTGCTTTCTTCTCATTAAAGCCGGCACCGATTTATTTCAATGAACGTTCCTATCAGTATTTAAAAGAAACTCAGCCTCAACAAGCAGCAGCTTTCGAAAAAGAACACAATGCTTTAGCGCAGAAATTTAACCAGCAATCAAAAAATATCCTGGTAGAAAAGGAAAAGCAACTACCATCGTTAAATTCTTCGATAGAAAACTTTAAATCAACCCAAAAGCAGGTAAAAGAACTGCACGGTAGGGTAGAAGAGGCCATTAACAAGTCGAATTACAATGCAGAGAAAACCGATACCAATTATATCTTTTTATACTTTGTAAAGAACACCCTTCCCGTTGGGATGATCGGCCTGCTTTTCGCAGTCATCTTTTTGGCGAGCTGGGGGTCTATTTCTGCAGCGCTGAATTCTTTAGCCGCCTGTTCGTTAAAAGATGTACACCTCATTTTTGGCAAAAAAGAAGTAGACGACGAGACTGAACTGAAATATAGCCGTTTGCATACTTTGGCCTGGGGCATTTTTTCGATAGCTGTTGCCATGTTTGCTACACAAATGGGCTCCTTAATAGAAGCTGTTAACGTATTAGGTTCACTTTTCTATGGACCAATCCTGGGTATTTTCCTGGTGGCATTTTATTTTAAAAAGATAAACGGACCTATCGTATTTATTGCTGCCATCTTATCCGAAATTACTGTTGTAACAGTGTATGAGTTCGATATTGTTTCATTCCTTTGGCTCAATGTAATCGGTGCAGCAGCGGTAATTATGTTCTCGGTAATTGGTCTGTTATTTTCAAATCCAAAAACTTTAGTCGACAAATAAACCTAATTTTTACGTGCAGCAGATATTTGCTCCCCGGGCGCATGCCTAAATTTTAATACCTTTATTTTCGACAAAATAGATAACGCTAAATATGAACGACGCTTGGATTGATAGGTGGAATGACCGATACAGTACCGATGAATTTGCTTATGGCGAACAGCCGAATAACTATTTAAAAGAGCAGTTGATGCAGCTCGAGCCCGGAACAATACTTTTTCCGGCAGAAGGCGAAGGCCGAAATGCCGTTTTTGCAGCTAAACTCGGTTGGAAGGTTTCGGCCTTTGATATCAGTGTTGAAGGAAAGAATAAAGCACTTCAATTCGCAGAAAACAATAACGTTAGCATTGATTACCAGGTTGGCGAACTTCAGGAGCTGGACTATAAAGCTGAACAGTTTGATGCCATTGCCTTAATTGGCCTTTGATATCAGTGTTGAAGGAAAGAATAAAGCACTTCAATTCGCAGAAAACAATAACGTTAGCATTGATTACCAGGTTGGCGAACTTCAGGAGCTGGACTATAAAGCTGAACAGTTTGATGCCATTGCCTTAATT
>NZ_JBFTRT010000191.1:0-16344 GCF_056399685.1 Pedobacter sp. 01N416 | reverse complement strand
TTTTTGCACCCAGCGATAAGGTAAATCGTTCTGCATTTTGATCGGAAACATTCTGTCCTCTGGAAAAACGACAAAAGCTTCTGAAGCATATTTGGCCTTTATTGCAGCCGTTTCTTTGCCAGTGGCAATTACTTCCATTGGGTAAAAAGAGTTGAAAGCATCGATAGACTGGATCTCTACAACAGATGTATTCACTTTAACCTGTTTTGCCGCCCTTAACCATGCCTGGTCAGCCTGTTTAGGCTTTAAGTAAACTCCTTTCGGATAATTACTTCTTCCCTCATTTTTATAAGCGAGGTAGTAAACATAATATTTTCCAGCTCCAGGTGCTTCGAAATAAATATCAGCACTTTCTCTTGTCAATTTATCTGTGCCCACTACCGAAACAGTTTTACCACTGGCATCTTGTACGATGATTCCTTTTAGTTCTGGATGTTCATCTCTCCGGCGCCAATCGATTTTAGCATGGGCAATTTGGCCTGTACCAGCAAACTGCACCACAACTCTATGGTTACCTAAAGAATCGGGATTCCAGTCATTGTTACCATTGGTGTATTTTAATGTTTGTGCATTAAGAGATAGCTGTCCGAAAAGACAGAGTAATAGAAAAAGCCTGAATTTCATTTCAAATTTGTTTTCGGCTAATTTATAGATACCTAGCTAAAATAAAGCTATGTAATGAAAAAATGAGACAAACGTTTGATTTATTTGGTTCAATAGTTCAATAGTTCATTGGTCAATAGTTCATTAGTGGCTATCATGTGCCTAATGGAGTTATGCCATAGATTCATAGTGGTGTCAGATGTTGCCATCTGACACATAGAAGAAATTCTTAAGATCTAATTTATTTTTAACAAACTGTCAGATGGTAACATCTGACGCCACAGAATAACATCTGACAGCACAAAACGGCACAAAAAAAGTCCTGCTCTTTCGAACAGGACTTTTTTAATCTTAAGGTGAATAAAATTATTCTCCTTTTGGTTCTTCAGTAGCAGGAGCTTCTTCAGCAGGCGCAACTTCTTCAGCAACTTCAGCTTTCGCTTCAGCAGCTTTAGGTGCAGCAGTAGCTTTACTTCTACCACGACGAGTTGTTTTCTTCTCTTCTTTAACCTCTGCATCTTTACCGTAAACTGTATTATAGTCTACCAATTCAATTAAAGCCATTTCAGCGTTATCACCTAAACGGTTGTTTAATTTAATGATACGAGTGTAACCACCTGGACGGTTTGCAACTTTCTCAGCAATTTCGCGGAATAAGATTGTTACTACTTCTTTATCTTGTAAATAAGCAAATACTGTACGACGTGAGTGAGTAGTATCATTTTTTGATTTAGTGATAATTGGCTCAACATAAGTACGTAAAGCTTTAGCTTTAGCTAAAGTTGTTGTAATTCTTTTGTGCAAAATAAGTGATGAAGCCATGTTAGCTAACATCGCCTTTCTGTGGCTTGCGGTTCTACCTAAGTGGTTTACTTTTTTACCGTGTCTCATTGTTTTTTAATTGAGTGTATACCGTCTCGTTGCAATTAAGCTGAGGGAATTATACACTGTGAAATAATAATTTATTCAGCGCTAAGCGCATGGCGCAATGCGTTTATTCTTCGTCTAATTTAAATTTAGACAGGTTCATACCAAATGATAAACCTTTTGATTTTACTAATTCTTGGATCTCTGTTAAAGATTTTTTACCGAAGTTTCTGAATTTTAACATATCAGCAACATCGTAAGAAACTAAATCAGCTAAAGTACGGATATCAGCAGCTTTTAAGCAGTTTAATGCTCTAACTGAAAGATCCATGTCTACCAATTCAGTTTTAAGGATTTTACGCATGTGTAAAATTTCCTCATCAACTTCTTTAGTTTCTTCTTTAGCTTGAGATTCTAATACTAAATTCTCATCAGAGAATAACATAAAGTGTTGGATAAGGATCTTAGCCGCTTCTTTTAATGCTTCTTCTGGATGAATTGAACCGTCAGTAGAGATATCTAAAACCAATTTTTCATAATCCGTTTTTTGCTCAACACGAAAGTTTTCGATCGTGTATTTTACATTTTTCATTGGAGTATAAATCGAATCGATTGCGATTACACCTACAACAGCATCAGCAACTTTATTTTCTTCAGCAGGTACATAACCACGTCCTTTATTGATGGTTAATTCCACTTCCAAAGTAACAGATTTATCCATATTGCAAATTACATGCTCAGGATTTAAAACTGTAAAGTTGTTAGAGAATTTAGTGATATCACCAGCTTTAAACTGATCTTGACCATTAACGATGATGAAAACTTTTTCAGAATCACCTGAATCACCTGTTTTCTTAAAACGAACTTGTTTTAAGTTTAAGATAATATCAGTTAAATCTTCTACAACACCTTTCATGGTAGAAAACTCGTGAGATACGCCTGAAAAACGAATAGTAGTAATAGCATAACCTTCTAATGAAGAAAGTAAAATTCTTCTTAAGGCATTACCAATTGTTACACCGAAACCGGGCTCTAAAGGACGAAATTCAAATGTGCCATCGAAATCGGTTGATTTCTGCATGATCACTTTGTCTGGTTTCTGAAATGCTAAAATTGCCATTTATAATTTTTTAAATTCGTTATTGAATATATAGTAACATGAAAAAAGTTAATTACCCTTCTGAGGTAATTAACTAGTTCATTTATTACTTTGAGTACAACTCGATGATTAAGTTTTCCTTGATGTTTTCAGGAATCTCATCACGTTGAGGGTAGGTTAAGAATTTACCAGTTAATTCACTAGCGTTCCACTCTAACCAAGCAAACTTATTAATAGTTCTACCTGCAACTGAGTTACTAATTGATTCTAAAGATTTAGATTTCTCACGAACAGCAACCACATCACCAGCTTTTAACTGATATGAAGGGATATTTACAACTTCACCATTCACGGTAACGTGTTTATGGCTAACTAACTGGCGTGCACCAGAACGGGTTGTTGAAATACCTAAACGGTAAACTGTGTTATCTAAACGTGCTTCTAATAACTGAAGTAAGTTATCACCGGTAATACCAGCACGAGAAGATGCTTTTTTAAACAAGTTACTGAATTGTTTTTCTAATACACCATAAGTATATTTTACTTTTTGTTTCTCCATTAACTGGATAGCATATTCAGATTGTTTTCCTCTTCTTTTTGATGAGCCATGTTGCCCAGGAGGATAATTTTTTCTGTCTAACACCTTATCAGGACCGAAGATTGGTTCTCTGAATTTACGGGCGATTTTTGATTTTGGGCCTGTATATCTTGCCATTTTTTTTTCTGTTTTAAAGTATCGTCAGATCTGTAACCTGAGATTCTTAGCTTTAAAATTAATTAAACTCTTCTCTTTTTAGGAGGACGACATCCGTTGTGAGGAAGTGGAGTAATATCTTTAATAGATGTTACTTCGATACCTGCTACTTGCAAAGTTCTGATTGCAGATTCACGACCTGAACCCGGACCTTTTACAAATACTTCAACTTTACGCAAACCTAAATCAAACGCAACTTTACCACAATCTGAAGCTGCTTGACCAGCCGCATATGGTGTGTTCTTTTTAGAACCTTTAAAGCCCATTTTACCAGCAGAAGACCATGAAATAGTCTGTCCATTGTTGTTTGTTAAGGTAACGATAATGTTGTTGAAGGTAGCATTGATATGCGCCTGACCAACAGACTCAATTACAACGATACGTTTTTTTGTTACTTTTTTACTCTTAGCCATTTTATCTTTTAGATTTTAGATATGAGACTTGAGATATGAGACTTTCTCTACCCCGACACTCAGTATCCTACTTTTTATCTTTTATTCCAGATTTGAGCAGATTTTAAAGATATGGTGCTCACATCTAAAATCTCATATCTCATATCTATCTATTACTTAGTAGCTTTTTTCTTGTTAGCAACTGTTTTTCTCTTACCCTTACGAGTACGTGAGTTGTTTTTAGTACGCTGACCACGAGAAGGTAAACCTTTTCTGTGACGTAAACCACGGTAACAACCAATATCCATTAAACGTTTGATGTTTAACTGAACCTCTGAGCGTAAAGCACCTTCTACTTTAATCTCATCGTTAATCATTGTACGGATAGCTGATAACTCATCATCAGACCAGTCTTGTACTTTTTTGTTCAAGTCGATACCTGCTGTAGTTAATATACGTTGTGCAGTTGTTCTGCCAATTCCGTAGATATACGTTAAACCGATCTCTCCTCTTTTGTTTCTTGGTAAATCAATACCTGAAATCCTTGCCATATTTATTTATTTTTTGAGTAACTCCGAACGGCGGGCCACCGTTGTGCGGTTCATTACAATATTTTTAATTACCCTTGACGTTGCTTGTATTTAGGATTTTTCTTGTTGATTACGTAAAGTTTACCTTTACGGCGAATAATCTTACAATCAGCGCTACGTTTTTTAATTGATGATCTAACTTTCATTTTATTTGTATCTATAAGTAATGCGTCCCTTTGTTAAATCATAAGGAGACATTTCCAATTTAACTTTATCTCCAGGAAGAATTTTGATGTAGTGCATCCTCATCTTACCTGAAATATGCGCAATAATCTCATGCCCGTTCTCGAGTTCTACCCGGAACATCGCATTGGATAATGCTTCTCTTATTACTCCGTCTTGTTCAATTGAGGCTTGTTTAGCCATATTTTATTGATTGTTACTTAATTAGCTGCTTCTAAACAGGGTTGCAAAATTAAATAAAAAATTTTAATTATTTATTTTTTTTGTTGTAAAACTTCTTCTATTATAGAAAACGTTGATAAAACATCTGCTTTGCCCTTTTTTACGGCTACTGTGTGTTCAAAATGTGCCGATGGTTTATTGTCTTTACTGGTTACCGTCCATCCATCGTTATGGAATTTAACACCGGCTACGCCTGCATTGATCATGGGTTCTATCGCAATTACCATTCCTTCTTCAAGTTTTGGCCCTGCACCACGTTTCCCATAATTCGGAACTTCTGGTTTCTCATGAAGTTTTACACCAACACCGTGCCCAACAAGCTCTCTTACTACACCAAATCCATTAGCTTCTGCATACTGCTGAACAGCGAAACCGATATCACCGATACGCATACCAACAACAGCTTTTTCTATCCCCAATTCCAGGCAACGTTTAGTAACCTCAATCAATTTCTGTTTTTCGGCATCAATTTCCCCGATAGAGAAAGTATAGGCCGAATCGCCAAAATAATTGTTTTTAATAACCCCACAATCAACTGAAATTAAGTCGCCCTCCTGGATTACGTATTCGCTTGGAAAACCATGAACAACCTGTTCATTTGGCGAAATACATAAAGAATTAGGGAAACCATTATAGTTTAAAAATGCCGGAATCGCTCCATGGTCACTTATAAACTCGTAGGCTAGTTTATCTAACTGAATAGTAGTCATGCCTGCTTTTATCACCTTGGCCACTTCGGCCAAAGTTTTAGAAACAAGCATGGAACTTTCTCTTATTAACTCGATCTCCTCAAGAGATTTGTAATAAATTTTAGACATTCGTTACACTACAACGCTGCGTTGCTACTTGCAGCAGGAACACCTGTTCTGCCAGTAACTCTACCCGTTTTCATCAAACCATCGTAATGGCGCATCAATAAATAACTTTCGATCTGCTGTAAAGTATCCAATACAACACCAACTAAAATCAATAAAGAAGTACCACCGAAGAAGTGCGCAAACTCTTGTTTAATGCCGAACTTAACCGCTAACGAAGGTAAAATAGCAATGATCGCTAAAAATACTGCACCTGGGAAAGTGATTTTAGAAATTACATCATCAATAAAAGTTGATGTTGCAAAACCCGGTTTAACACCTGGGATAAAACCACCGTTTTTCTTCATATCATCACTCATTTGAGTTGGATTAACTGTAATTGCAGTATAGAAGAAAGTAAATGCGATAATTAAAAATGCGAACGTTAAGCTATAAGCCAACGAAGTTGTGTTACTGAACTGGATTAACCAAGAACCTTGTAATGAAGGAACAAACTGCATTAAAGCACCTGGAATAAACATTAACGCCTGAGCGAAAATGATCGGCATAACACCAGCAGCATTTACCTTTAAAGGAATGTACTGACGGACACCACCAAACTGGCGGTTACCAACTATTTTCTTTGCGTACTGTACAGGTACTTTACGTACACCTTGAACAATTAAAATGGTAAACATTACCACAGCAAATAATGCAACGATCTCTAAAACCAATGCCACCGGGCCTCCACCTTCACTAGATGAGCCTACACGTGCACTAAATTCTTGAGAAATTGCAACTGGTAAACGGGCAATAATACCAACCATAATGATTAGTGATGTACCGTTACCAATACCTTTATCAGTAATTTTTTCGCCCAACCACATTACAAATAATGTACCTGCTGTTAATACAAACGTAGATAACACTAAGAATAAAGTATTTGGCAATAAAATAGCTTCTGCGGGAACTTGCGTTTTAACGTAACCAACAGATTGAACGATTGTGATCGCTACCGTTAGGTAACGGGTAATCTGGTTCATTTTCTTTCTACCACTTTCGCCCTCTTTCTGCATTTTTTGGAAAGAAGGAACAGCAATACCCAATAGTTGCACCACAATCGATGCAGAGATATAAGGCATTACCCCCAACGCTAAAATAGACACACGAGAGAAAGAACCTCCGGCAAACATATCTAGTAAGCCTAAGATTCCTGATTTTTCGTTATTGCCTAAAGCAGTTGGATCTACACCTGGTAAAACCACGTGAGATACGAAACGGTATACCAAAAGAATTAAGAGCGTAAACAATATACGCTCTTTTAATTCCTGAATTTTCCAGATATTACTTAAAGTAGTAAATAGCTTCTTCATTTAATAATTACAATTTTACAATAGAACCACCTGCGGCTTCAATAGCTTTTTGTGCGGTTGCAGAGAACGCATGTGCTGTAATTTCTAGCTTTGCTTTAACTTCACCACGACCTAAAATTTTAACTAAGTCATTTTTAGAAGCTAAACCATGTGCTTGTAAAGCAGCGAAATCGATAGTTGTTAAGCTGTGTTTTTCAGCTAAAGCTTGTAAAACATCTAAGTTTACGCCAACATATTCTGTACGGTTGATTGGTTTGAAACCAACTTTAGGCACACGACGTTGTAAAGGCATTTGACCACCTTCGAAACCGATTTTGGTTTTGTGACCTGAACGAGAACCCGCACCTTTGTGACCACGAGTTGAAGTACCGCCACGACCAGAACCTGTACCACGACCAATTCTTTTGCTGTTTTTTGTAGAACCTACTGCAGGTTTTAAATTACTTAAATTCATTTTTTTGAATTTGTGTTGCCCTTCGCTTTCACTAAACAGGTACAACGATTAAACATATATAAAGGTAGTACGGCTTTTACCCATACTACCTTTAAAACTTTTACTAGATTGCTTCGATTGCTACCAAATGGTTCACTTTGCGAACCATACCGATAATTTGCGGAGTAGCTTCAACCTCAACACTTTGGTTCATTTTAGATAAACCCAAAGCCTGAACGGTTCTTTTTTGGCGCTCGCTTCTGTCGATAACGCTTTTTACTTGTGTTATTTTGATCTTAGCCATGATATTATCCGTTAAATACTTTGTTTAAATCTATACCACGAGTTTGAGCTACTGTATAAGCATCACGCATTTTAGTTAATGCATCAACAGTTGCTTTTACTACGTTGTGTGGGTTAGATGATCCTTTAGATTTTGCCAATACGTTATGCACGCCAGCACTCTCTAATACAGCACGCATCGCACCACCAGCAATTACTCCGGTACCTACTGCAGCTGGTTTGATTAAAACAAAACCACCTGAGAATTTACCGATTTGCTCGTGAGGAACAGTACCGTTCTATATACAGATAACCTTGGACGTTCTTCCGAACCGGTAAGTCTTTTTCTGATCCCTTTTTTAATACGATCTCTTCTTGATAATTTTTTACCTGCCATGATTACTATTTTTTAGATGCTGATTTACCTGCTTTTCTTCTTAACACTTCACCTACAAACTTGATACCTTTACCTTTATATGGCTCTGGTGCACGTAACGAACGGATTTTCGCTGCTACTTGACCGATCAATTGTTTGTCAATACTTTCTAAAATGATTTTAGGAGTCTGACCTTTTTCTGAAGATGTAGTTACTTTAATCTCTTCTGGTAACTGGAATACATAGTGGTGAGAATAACCTAAAACTAGATCTAGTGTGTTACCTTGGTTTGTAGCACGGTAACCAACACCTACTAATTCTTGAGTTAATTTATAACCTTCTGTAACACCAACAACCATGTTGTTAAGCAATGAGCGATATAAACCGTGTAATGCTTTGTGTTTCTTTTGTTCTGAAGGACGTTGAACTGTTAAAATTCCGTCTTCCTGACTTACAGTGATATCTGAATCTACTGCTTGTGTTAATTCACCTTTAGGACCTTTTACACTTACTACGTTATCTTTTGATACGGTAATTGTAACACCTGCAGGGATTGTAATTGGGGCTTTTCCTATTCTTGACATTGTGCTGTTCTCCTAATATTAATAAACGTGACACAATACCTCACCACCAATGTTTAATTTGGCTGCTTCTTTATCGGTCATTACACCTTTAGAAGTAGATAAGATTGCGATACCTAAACCGTTTAATACTCTTGGCATATTTTCAACACCAGCATAGTTTCTCAAACCTGGTTTACTTACTCGCACTAATGTACGAATAGCAGGAACTTTAGTAATTGGATTGTATTTCAAAGCAATTTTAATTGTGCCTTGAACTGTAGTATCTTCAAACTTGTAGTTCGCGATGTAACCTTTGTCAAAAAGAACTTTAGTAATTTCTTTTTTAAGGTTTGATGCAGGAATTTCTACAACACGGTGGTTGGCCTTAATGGCATTCCTTACTCTTGTTAAATAATCTGCTATTGGATCTGTATTCATTTTTTATTGTTTTTGATAGTGGTTTCCTTCTGCTACCCAGCTGTGGGACCTGCTACCGGTTAAAATTCTTTTAAAAGCAAAAAGACTAAAGCACAAAGACTAAAGCGACATGTATCGCTTTAGACTTTGAGCTTTCAGCTTTAAGCTATATTACCAAGATGCTTTTTTAACACCTGGTATTTTACCGTCTAGTGCCATCTGGCGGAATGTTACCCTTGAAATACCAAAGGTACGCATATATCCACGAGGACGACCAGTTAATTTACAACGGTTGTGTAAACGTACTGGAGATGAGTTTTTAGGTAATTTATCTAAACCCTCGAAATCTCCTGCAGCTTTTAATACTGCACGTTTTTCAGCGTATCTAGCTACCAATTTTTGGCGCTTAACTTCGCGTGCTTTTACACCTTCTTTTGCCATTATTCTGCTGTTTTTTGATTTTTAAATGGTAATCCGAATTGTTTCAATAACTCAAGAGCCTCAACGTCAGATTTTGCCGAAGTTACGAAAGTTATATCCATACCTAAAATTTTATTGATTTTATCGATATTAATCTCAGGGAAGATGATTTGCTCAGTAACACCTAATGTATAGTTACCTTTTCCATCAAATCCTTTATCATTAATACCTTTGAAATCGCGGATACGAGGCAAAGCTACAGAGATCAAACGATCTAAGAACTCGTACATGTTGTTATCGCGTAATGTAACACGTACACCTACTGGCATACCTTTACGTAATTTAAAGTTAGAGATATCTTTCTTTGAATTAGCCGGAACCGCTTGTTGACCAGTAATGGTAGTCAACTCAACGATAGTGGTATCCATAATTTTCTTATCAGTAACAGAAAAACGACCAACACCCTGATTGATACAGATTTTTTCCAATTTAGGAACCTGCATTACAGTTTTGTACTGAAATTTTTCTTTTAGTGCATTTACAACTTCTTCTTTGTATTTGCTTTTTAATCTAGGTGTAGCCATTATTTAATCTCCTCTCCTGAAATTTTAGCAACTCTAACTAATTTACCATCTGCGTTAAGTTTACGACCTACGCGGGTAGCTTTACCAGATTTTGGATCAACCAACATCAAGTTAGAAATGTGAAGAGCAGCTTCTTTTTTAATAATACCACCGTTTGGATTAGCAGCATTTGGTTTAGTATGTTTAGATACTAAGTTAATGCCTTCCACAATGGCTCTGTTTTTATCTATAAGTACTGAAAGTACTTTTCCTTGTTGACCTTTTGAATCGCCAGCAATGACTTTAACTAAATCTCCTGTGCGGATTTTAAGTTTTGATGGTGTATTTACTTTGTTTCCCATTTTATAATACCTCCGGTGCTAATGATACAATTTTCATGAATTGTTTTTCACGTAGTTCTCCCACTAACCCGGTTCTTGTTTTTCTTAATTGTCTTTCCATGTCGACTCTCAAATTATTTAGTTTCAGTAGCTGACTCAGTGTTTTTCACTTTAGTCAACTCAGTGTTTAAACGGGCTATGTCTTTCCTTACTTTTGCAATGCGTGAAGGATTTTCGATAGCTGAAATAGTGTGAGCGAACTTCAATTTTGATAAGTTCTCTTTTTCTTCCGCAATCTTAGCTACTAATTCTTCTTTTGAAAGCCCTGTGATTTCTGAATTTTTCATTTTTCTTTTTCTTTTACGTTGAGTGTAGCGGTTATAATAAACAAGTATTTACAACATTCACCTCAACACTTTACTATGCTTCTACGTAATCTCTACGTACTACGAATTTGGTTTGGATCGGTAATTTCTGAGCTGCTAAACGCAATGCTTCTTTAGCAACTTCTAAAGGCACACCTTCAGCTTCGAAAATTACACGTCCTGGTCTTACAACTGCTACCCAATACTCAGGAGCACCTTTACCTTTACCCATACGTACCTCAGCAGGTTTTTTAGTTACCGGTTTGTCCGGGAAGATCCTGATCCATACTTGGCCTTCACGTTTCATGAAACGAGTTACGGCAATACGGGCAGCCTCTATCTGACGACTTGTGATCCAAGTAGCTTCTAGAGATTTGATACCGAAAGATCCGAATGCTAACTCAGCTCCACGAGAAGCTAAACCCTTCATTCTGCCTTTTTGCATCTTCCTGAACTTCGTTCTTTTTGGCTGTAACATTTTATTTTGTTCTAATCGTTAAACGATGTTAATAAATCAATTATTTACGAGGACCTCTGTTAGCGCCTGCGCCACCACCTCTGTTTGCACCACCTTGGCCTGGACCACGACCACCGCCTTGGTTTCCACCACGTCTGTCGTTACCACCGCCACGGTTATCTCTTCCACCACCACGGTTATCTCTTCCACCAAAAGCTGGTTTATCTGATGCGCCTTTTGGACCGTTGTTTGTTGCACCAATGTTTGGAGACAAATCACGTTTTCCATAAACCTCACCTTTACAGATCCAAACTTTAACACCTATTTTACCATAAGTAGTTAAGGCTTCAGCTAAAGCGTAGTCGATATCAGCACGGAATGTATGCAAAGGCACTCTTCCTTCTTTGTACTGCTCAGTACGTGCCATCTCAGCACCACCTAAACGACCAGAAGTCATGATTTTGATACCTTCAGCACCCATACGCATGGTTGATGCGATAGAAGATTTCATTGCTCTACGGAATGAGATCCTTGCTTCTAATTGTTTTGCAACACCTTCTGCAACTAATTGTGCATCAAGCTCTGGGCGTTTAATTTCGAAGATGTTAATTTGAATTTCCTTTTTAGTTAATTTCTTTAACTCTTCTTTAATTTTATCAACCTCAGCACCTGCTTTACCGATTACGATACCTGGACGAGCTGTGTGGATAGTTACCGTGATACGTTTTAACGTACGCTCGATTACTACTTTTGCAACACCGCCTTTAGCGATACGGGCAGAAAGGTATTTTCTTATTTTCTCATCTTCAACTAATTTATCGGAGTAGTTGTTGCCACCGAACCAGTTAGAATCCCATCCTTTGATGATACCTAACCTGTTACCTATTGGATTTGCTTTTTGTCCCATTTCCTAAAATTAGTTTTGAGTTGTTTCTGTACTTTTACTATCTACAATCAGCGTTACGTGGTTAGAACGTTTACGAATTCTATATCCACGGCCTTGAGGAGCTGGACGTAAGCGTTTCAACTGACGGCCACCATCAACCATAACTGTTTTTACAAAAAGTTGGTTTTCTTCAGGGCGAGCACCTTCATTTTTAGATTCCCAGTTTTTGATAGCAGATAATAATAATTTCTCAACTCTTATTGCTGCTTCTTTATTGGTAAACTTTAAAATGCTTAATGCTTTTTCTACACGTTCACCTCTGATAAGATCTACAACCAAACGCATCTTACGCGGTGAGGTTGGACAATTGTTTAATTTTGCTATTGCTTCCATTGTCTAATTATTTTTTCTTTTCAGCGTGTCCTCTGAATGTTCTGGTTGGAGCAAATTCTCCCAACTTGTGACCAACCATGTTTTCTGTTACGTACACAGGGATAAATTTATTTCCGTTGTGTACAGCAAATGTATGATTCACGAAATCTGGTGATATCATTGATCTGCGAGACCAAGTTTTGATTACAGACTTTTTGCCTGAATCATTCATAGAGTTTACTTTTTTCTCTACGTTATGGTCAATATAAGGTCCTTTTTTTATCGAACGAGCCATTATTTCTTCCTTCTCTCTATGATGTAACGATTAGAATATTTTTTAAGTTCTCTGGTTTTGAAGCCTTTAGCTAAAACACCATTTCTTGAACGTGGGTGACCACCTGATGATCTACCTTCACCACCACCCATTGGGTGATCGACAGGGTTCATCGCTACCGGTCTAGTTCTCGGACGACGGCCCAACCAACGTTTACGACCAGCTTTACCTAATACTTCGTTTGCATGATCTGAGTTAGATACAGCACCGATAGTAGCAAGACAAGTAGTCAAGATTAAACGGGTTTCGCCTGAAGGCATTTTTAAAGTAGCATATTTACCATCGCGGGCAGCTAATTGTGCGTAAGCACCTGCACTACGAGCTAATTGTGCTCCTTTTCCAGGATGGATCTCTACGTTGTGTACGATAGAACCTAATGGAATGTTCGATAATTTTAAAGTGTTACCTACTTCTGGTGCTGCTTTGTCGCCCGATAATAATACCGAACCAACTTGCAATCCTTCAGGAGCGATGATATAACGCTTCTCGCCATCTGCATAGTGTAATAATGCGATGCGGGCAGTACGGTTTGGATCGTATTCAACAGTAGCTACTGTTGCAGGAATATCGAATTTATCGCGTTTGAAGTCGATTAAACGATATGATTTTTTGTGACCACCGCCCATGTAGCGCATAGTCATTTTTCCTGTGTTGTTACGTCCACCAGACTTTTTTGATGATACAACCAATGATTTTTCGGGCTTGGTTGCTGTAATCTCCGTAAAACTAGCACCAACTCTGAAGCGGGTACCTGGAGTAACTGGTTTAAATTTTCTTAAGCCCATAGTTATAATGAATTATTAAATTAAAGGGTTGCGTAATAATCTATTGTTTCGCCGTCTTTTAACGTTACGATTGCTTTTTTGTATTTCGGGCTACGGCCAGATACAAAACCTGCTTTAGTGTAACGAGATTTAGCTTTTCCATCAACAACCATTGTGTTAACTGCAACGATGGTTACACCGTACAATTTCTCAATTGCTTGTTTAATCTGGATTTTGTTAGCCTTGTGGTTAACGCTAAATGTGAAACGGTTAGATTTCTCAGTTAAAGCTGAAGCTTTTTCGGTTAATATTGGTTTTTTTAAAATTTCCATATTATTTGGYAAACGCCTCCTCCAAAGTTTTAACAGAATCAGCAGTTAACACAAGTACACCAGCGTTTAATACATCATAAGTATTTAAATCTGCTGCCGAGATTACTTTAGTTTTCTGAATGTTTCTGCTTGATAAATAGATATTATTATTTTGCGCAGGTAAAACCAATAAAGTTTTTTGAGTACCTACGTTTAACGCAGCCAATAAACTTGTATAGTTTTTAGTTTTAGCTGTATCGAAGTTGAAATCTTCTAAAACTACCACGTTGTTATCTTTTGCTTTATAAGCTAAAGCAGATTTACGTGCTAATGATTTTAATTTCTTGTTCAATTTAAAGCTATAATCACGTGGCTGAGGACCGAAAACACGACCACCACCGTTAAATAACGGAGATTTAATGCTACCAGCACGGGCACCACCTGTACCTTTTTGTTTGTATAGTTTACGAGTTGAACCAGCAATCTCATTACGTTGTTTAGATTTGTGAGTACCTTGACGTTGGTTAGCCAAATACTGTTTTACATCTAAATAAATCGCGTGGTCGTTAGGCTCGATACCAAATACCGATTCAGGAAGTTGCACCTTGGCACCTGTTTCTTTACCTGAAATGTTTAATACTTTAACTTCCATCTGATTACTTGTCTAAGATTACGTAAGAACCTTTAGCTCCTGGAATGGAACCACTAACTACTAATAAGTTTTGCTCAGCATAAACTTTCAAAACTTGTAAGTTCTGAACTTTTACCCTGTCTCCACCTGTTCTTCCAGCCATGCGCATTCCTTTGAATACACGTGAAGGGAATGACGATGCTCCCAATGAACCTGGGGCACGTAAACGGTTATGCTGACCGTGAGTCTGCATACCAACACCGGCAAATCCGTGGCGTTTTACAACACCTTGAAAACCTTTACCTTTTGAGGTACCTACAACATCAACAAAATCGCCTTCTGCGAAAGAATCAACCGTTACTACATCACCTAAATTAAGTGAAGTTGTAAACGAATCAAATTCTACCAGCTTGCGTTTCGGAGTTGTGTTTGCTTTCGCGAAATGGCCTTTCAATGGTTGAGTTGTGTTTTTCTCTTTTTTCTCATCGTAACCCAACTGGATTGATGAATAACCATCTACTTCTTCGGTTTTTACCTGTGTAACTACACAAGGTCCAGCCTCGATTACCGTACAAGGAATGTTTCTTCCTTCGGCATCAAAGATACTGGTCATTCCTACTTTTTTTCCAATAATTCCTGACATTTTATCTTTTCTTTTTAACACCCATCGAAGCAGTAGGGCTTCGTTCAAGGTGGTTGTACATCCCCCGAAAGGGACGGCAAAGATAGGCAAGAAATATTAATTTTCAAATAGTTAGCCAAATATTTTTTCAAATAAATTGCTGATATGATGGGATTTAACTAAAAAAGAGATGTTAATGTGCCAAACCGCCATTTAAACTGATGGTTATAATGGCCAAAATGATAAATCCGATGAGTACATATAGGTAATCTCGCTCGATTAAAAAGCTGAAAATAGCAAAAACAATACGTGCAATTGGCGTAAAAATGAGCATCAGGATACCAAATTGCACAATGGCATCGCCCTGAAAAGTAGATACCCCCTTAAATATGGCCACTATAGAAGAAAACTTGCTCAGCTCGGGTTTAAAAACTTTATAGTCGGTAATGGCTCCACTATTATGGATTAGAAAAATGGCACCACCTATTAATACAATGCTCATCGAAATAATTACACCCGCACGCAGAAGCGTACCCAAAATTACCTGAATATCCTTATCGTTTAGGTTTTCTTTTCCTGTTGTACGCATTATAATCCGCTTATTCCTTTATAAATCATCTGTAATGCCAAGAATACAACAACTACGGCAAATATCATTTTGAGCTTATCGGTTTTGGCTCTTAACAAAATTTTTGAGCCAATAGTTGCGCCAGTTAAAACGCCGATACATACTGGCATGGCAATGCCCGGATCGATCTGGCCACGATGTAAGTAAACCACCGCACTGGCAGCAGCAGTAACCCCCATCATAAAATTACTGGTTGTTGTTGATACCTTAAATGGCAAACGCATAATGTTATCCATCGCGATTACTTTTAATGCCCCACTCCCAATACCGAGCAAACCCGATAATGTTCCGGCAAAAAGCATCATTAAAAAACCTCCCGGAACATGTTTTACCGCATATGGATGATCTACACCTTTATCTGGATAAGATCCATTGAGTTTAAAAAAATTGGCCCATTTATCGGTATTATCTAAAGTAGTATGATCTACCTTTTTCTTTAGCGTCATGATGGCCGAAAAAATCAGGATACAGCCAAATAGAATAGCAATATAATTGGCATTGAGATAAACGGCTACAATTGCACCGCACACCGCACCTATTGTGGTAGCGATTTCTAAAAACATTCCAATTCGGATATTGGTAATCCCTTCTTTTACATAAGCTGCTGCCGAACCCGAAGAGGTTGCAATAACAGAAACAATTGATGCACCTATAGCATAATGGATATCAACCCCTAAAGCTAAAGTGAGCAATGGAATAATA
>NZ_JBFTRT010000190.1:0-8373 GCF_056399685.1 Pedobacter sp. 01N416 | reverse complement strand
GTATTGAGCAACCATTAGATATATTATATCCCTGAAATAAAATGATACTTGCATTGTATTTGGTAGTCTCGGAAGTTGAAAACGATCGAAGAGCTTCAAATACCTTTTTCGGAATTGTCAACAGAAAACGAACTTTATGGGGCTGAAGCTGAATGAACCAAGATTGATTGATCCCCTCTAACCGGCAATAAAAATTGTTGTAAAGTTTTGATTTTCTGTCTGTTAGTCGATTGGCGAAGAGGGAACAAATCGATTGGGTCGTACACTTAGTTAAGAAAAACGATGTATTTCGTCAATACCGTTTATTTTAAGAGTTCTACGCAAAATCAGTCAGAAATATTATTTATTTAAGTTTAACGCGAAAGGACAATAAGGGATTATAGGTAAATTTTAGAGATATGGTTCCAAACCTTCAAAACCCTGAGCTTTCAGGATTGCCGCTGTTTGCTCTTGATATCTTTTGACAGCTTCGGGATCAAAATATCGCGTTTCTATGCAGCTTCCGTTTTCCCGTGCTGTAGAACCCATGCAGTGCAGGCTCGAAAGAACATGAGGCTGATAGGTATCCTTCAATAGGGCAAGGATATCAAATGCAAATTCTGAAAAATATGTTTCCGAATAATTCAAAAGTAGGCTGAAATATGCATCATCCCTATACCTCAGTGATTTCGATGTAGCCCAAAACGATAATGATGTACTTTGATCAGCTGCGGTATCAACGTTTTGATTCCTAAAAATTATTTTTCCGCAGTCGCGTTTGTATTCAGTTTCCGCTCGGAGTATAATGCCACCGAAGAATCTTCGGATCATTGTCGCATTCACCAGCTCATCCAATGCAGTAAAGTCTTTTTCATCCTCTTTTCGTAGTTCAAAAAATACTGTTGCGCAGAAGAAATTTCCGGGAAGATAGAGCTTGGCACGACTGTTTGGAGGGTCGACACGAGCGAGCAATGGCTTGAGCTTTGACAAGTGTTCAACTGCATCCTTTGCGGACTTTCTATTGAATGCAGATTTCACCTCTATGACCGCAAGGACATATTCTGCAGGGATTGCAAGTGATTTTCCTTGGTCAGAGGAATCGGGATTGTCTTCGATCCACAATACTGGGGATTCCAACTGATCGTATATGATCACATCATAATGAACCATATGCTCAGAACTTGAAATACCAGGTGAGATGATAAAGCCTGAGGTTACGCCATAACGTTTGGGAATGAACTCAGCTAACCATTTTCTAAATTCGCCTTCTGCTACAAGACCATGTCTGGTCTTTGCCTTTCTGTTACTTTCTTGCTCTTTTGCAATGTCATAAGCGTTGAGCATCCTGGTTCTGGCAGTCAGGAATTGTTTCCATCCCTGAGTTACCATTTGGGCACGAAGCGGTGATTTTTTACTGTCCATTTTAGCCTGTAAATTATAACTTAAAATAATGATTTATTACTTATTTCAATAATAAAAGTCCTAAATTAAAATTTATATAAATGATTCTTTTACCACTAATTTCATGTTCTGCGATACGCAGGATCTTTTAATTAAAGTATAACTCAAAGGGTGGCTCTAAATCACGCATTTATCAAATTTAACGAAACTTTTTTTGATGTGGTTTGAGACAAGATTTAATAGTTTTGATATTATGGCATGTTCGTCGAACCGCGCTTTTCATTTCAATCGCTCACGCAATTAAATCTAGTTTCCTTTTTAATATATGTCATAGCTTTCATTGAGATATTGTAATGACAGCTTAGATTTGAATTGTTATAATAAAATATAATACCTTAGCTAAAAAGACAATTAGATCACAAGATTGACAATGGAAAAATTTGTAAAAATTAAATAGATAATCACTGCAATTTAAGCAGTCGCAGAAAAATTCTATACTGCTGGTAACAGTGCAGCAGGAACTAGGGTTCGTAAGGCCATGCAGGAATTAAAAATCTTGGCTCAAGAAATAAAGTAACTGAGAAAAAAATAGCGATAAATAAAAAATACTTGTTCTGTGTAATTAAAAACTTTTTCTCATGATTGCTCCTCCCACTAAACTTTGCGATAGGTCATCTTTTAATTAAAATAAATAACTTATCTTGATCAAGTCGATAGTTCTATGAAATAAAAAATATTAAATCTTAATGGCTCTCAAAAACAAATCTCTCAGAAAGCAAACTCAATATTTTCTTGAAACGGAATACCCTAACCTGATTATTCAGGACAATTATCGGTCGATCAAAAATTGTCTGAAATATTTTAATGCCAAGAAAAATTGGTATTCGGTTATTTTTTTGGTCATAAGCATATTCTTGCTATTTAATAATCCAGTCGTGGATTGGTTAGCAAGTAAGATTCATATAGATTTTATTAAGTTCATAGAAATCAAAACTGTAGCGACTATTGTTGATCAACGTACTTCAAATATCGCGACGATCATAAGTATGACACTTGCCGTGATGGCGATGCTGTTTAGTAACATGGCAGTAAAAGAGCCATTCTTATATGAGCTATTGTATGAAAGATCACTGTTAAACTTTATCATTATCTATACACTAACGACTATTGGATGCTTAATATTCCTTGGTACCTTGCGCGAAACATTTACTGATCATGAGCATTACTATTATAATGCAATTCTGATCGGTTCTTATCTGGTGATGAGCATACTCGTTGGTATCGCACATTTATTCAGAACTGTTTACTATTTCATTAACACAAAAAATGTGCAGGATCTTTTGGAGAATGGTCTCATCTTGGAATCTAAAAAGAATATTTATGATGAACTTTTTAAACGTCACAGCAGTTTAATCTACAAAAAAATTATTCAAGCTGAGGGCTTAGTTCAATTTACTAATCATAATATGTTTAGAGCCGGAGTATCTCAGCAGGTGATAACTCAATTTAGCGCTGAGATAAATGATCGCAACTCATTATTAATATATGACGTTAATCTGGAAAACTTAAAGACTTTTGTTGAAAAGACAGTTTCGTACCCAAATAGATTTTATCAGGAGATTCAGCTCAATTCAATTGCGAAGATTCATGATGATGTGATCCTCATTGAAAAGGTACCCCTTACCGCAAGAAAAAAGTTTGGATACTACACTGAAATCTTCATTTTTAAACCTGCCAAAGATCTTAAGCCTGTTGATAACAGATATTATGATTATTTTGAAAAGAAGTACTATGAGGCAGTGGAGGACAAAAAACATAAAGAAGTTAAAAAGATTTTGGATGTTTTCGAAAAGCTAAATGATTTAAAACGCATCTATAACATAAAGGAGTCAGTTTTATGATATTCAATGAAATAAAGGAAATGGTTTCCAAGGGGGTTGAATTAGCAATCGAAAATAATGATCGCTACACACTGAACGAGTTGACTGCATTCATAGAAAAGATGCTGATAGATAGTGTGAAACATCTTGATGAGAAACAACATCTCGATTACATATACTTACCACCATCAATTAATAGGATGGTCATGGATAAAGTTGGCAGCCAAGATTTGCAAAACAAAGAACTTGGATCATATGCCCACACGATACCATCAAATATCTTAAAGGATTTGATGATGTTGCCAGACAATATTCGCTTTGCAAATGTTAAAGCAGAGAGTGATCTTGATACCGTTTATAATCAGTTTTATGAATGCTTTAATGCATTTAGTGCGATTCTATATCAATGTGTAGAGGCAAAAAATATCGGTGGGTTTAAAACAACAATATCTGATTTTACTGTCTCAAGCTCAAGAGCTGATAGAAGTGTTCAACATTTTCTCAATAGGTACAGTCTAGCTAGCAATGGACAGAGGTTTATTCTTGATCTAACCAAGGGTTTTCAAACCCTTCAACGCCGTATGCTGACTGGTATAAAATATTGGATAAACTTTTTGCGTTACGAGCAATTTCTCACAGCTTTTGAATTCAATGAAATTTCTGAATTAATCAGAATTCCTATAAATGAATCAAACCAATTGCTTGAAGATATAATATTTGTTTTCAATCTAAAGGGTAGCTATCTTAATTGGACAGAGTTTACGTTTTATGATTTAGTGATCGAACGAAGTAGATCAAAAGTATCACTACATGATTGGATGATGACGGGATTTCTAATTGAATGCCTGAGGAATGGATCATTTTTTATCAATTTTGATAGAGTTGATTCCAAACAGAAAAACGTCATATCAAGTCTTTATCAGTTTCTTTATGAAAAGGCCAAAGAAATGATTAAGAAACCCGAAAAGCTGATGTCGATTGTTGAACTTTCAACTTCTGATGCCCTAAATATAAGCCTGGAAAACATATTGAATGCATTCAAACCAGCTTTTCAGGAGCGTTATAAGGCAGTTGAAAACGAAGTAATGCACGCAGGCCTTAGTATTGAAAGAATAAATGAGTTTAAGAACCGTGCTTATGTCGCCTGGGAAAGGCAAGCTAGGATCAGAAAGATATTTGAGAGATGGGGCAATTACACTCAGATACCATCTCAAGGTCATGAACTGGTAAGGGTCGGAAAATCTAATTTTCTCGAAAGAGGTCGTATAGCCTTTATTGAAGGCAGTAGCTATTCGCGAATTATCGGATTAGAAGATTTAGCTGCTTTGGTAGGGCGTACTGAGGATGAAGTCTTTTTTCATCGCGTAGATCAAAGCTTACCAACGGTTATTACGGGAGGAAATGCTGTAGAAGTAATTCAAACGGCTATCTCTCGGCTAATAGATCGAGGAATTGAGGCTGATATTATTATCACTTCTCCCGAGTTTGCATATCAAAACGAAAAATTACTCTCCAGTCCAAATTTTGTCGCAATCGGAAATTTAATAACCGATGCACAGGATATCCAGTTCCTCAAAATTGGAACTTTTAATGACATTCCAGTATATACATCATTCGATCGCTTTGTAAGCAACAAGTTCTTAATTTGCAATTTCAGGAAAGCCTTTGAAATGGAGTATAAACTTAGTTTCAACAAAATTCAAGGTCCCCTGACTGTTTCAGTACGTGAGCCTGGATTTGAGGAAACAAAAATCAGATACTCTCAAAATCCGGAAACAGGGAGTCGTGTGATTAGTGGAGAATCGGTGGATGATGATGAAGCTTTGATCCTAATGCGCACTTCGATCATTATTGATTTGTGGAGTATTGTAGATTTTAAGATTTTAGATGTCAATGCATTTGTAGTTGCGGAACTCGGATAGTTATTGATTTTTCAGATTATCTTATAGTTCATTACTTAAAGCATTTCATAATGGTTAAAGTGAATAAGTTTTAATCTTCTATATAAGACATTAAATTTTTTTTATTTCTTCTAACTTAGCCAGATTTTGATCTGGTCTTTATAGCATTTTTTGAAAATTACTAGAACTTTTTTTATTTTTTGTGACAAATAGCAAAAATGGTCAAGCAAATTGTTTTATCAAATCTGGCTAAAGTTAACATGAATCGAAACGAAAATAAATACTATAAATTAGAGTTATATGAAGTAATCCTTTAACCACTCGGGTGTTTTGCAAGATGTATTTTTGTATACACAAAAAAATCTTGCGCCCTTGAGGTCGGGTATTTCCTCGGAACTCGGAAATACTTAAAACACTAATAAATCATCCAAAAATTCCGCAATATCCAATTTGTAATGTATTCTAAAAAAATGATGAAAGTAGGAAGTTATCTAAGTTTCGAGCAAAATTAACATCATAGTAGTTAAAGGCCTGAATAGTTTCTGCTATCATCCGCATTAATTTATCATCAAGATTGGAACGGATTTATAAAATGCTTTTACAACGGCCAGCGCTCACCTGTGGCTTGTGGACCCCACCATAGCGTAATGCTAATTTGCTTCTACCGATGAATTTTGATTTCAAAATTATCCGAATCACTCTTGTGAAAGAAAAGGTGTAAATCCAAATTGCATAATTCCAAAGTAGTACATATGGCAAAAAAAAACACTGGATCCCGAACGTAATATACAAATGATCACATAACGTGTAATTAATTTTAGGTTTATCCACAGCTTATGAGACATCTTCCGATAGCGCGAATTACCCCTGAGAAATTAATGGAAATGTTAAAGAAAAAAGGTGTAAAAATGTCTATAAATCAAGCGAAGGAAATCTTGGATTTGCTATATGTTTTAGCTATTTTGGAAGTAGAGCAAGTTTTAAAAAGATGATTACAGCAGATTTATACATTAGAGTAAGCACTGATGAACAGGCTGATAAGGGGTATTCGCAGCGCAATCAAGAAGAGGTTTTACAGAAATATTGTTTCGCCAGAGATATCAAGGTGAGGAAAGTTGTTTTTGAGGATCATTCCGCCAAAAGCTTCGTGCGGCCCGCATGGCAAAAATTATTGGCTGATCTAAAAAAGAAGAGAGGACAAACGGATTTGGTACTTTTCACCAAGTGGGACAGATTCAGCAGAAATGCGGGGGATGCCTATCAGATGATAAAAATTTTGGCTGATCTCGGTATAGAGCCTCAGGCCATTGAGCAGCCTCTTGATATCTCCATTCCCGAAAACAAAATGATGCTGGCTTTCTATCTCGCAGCTCCCGAAGTTGAGAATGATAGAAGAGCGCTCAATACTTTTCATGGAATGAGAAGAGCAAGGAAAGAAGGGCGATGGATGGGGCCYGCTCCCATAGGTTATACTAACAAGGTAACCGAAGACGGGCGAAAGTATATTTGTCCTGTAGAACCCCAAGCGTCAATAATGAAGTGGGTATATGACGAATTATCTACGGGTAAGTGGTTCATTGATCAGATCTGGAAGGCGGCATCAGATAAAGGGTTGAAGACAGGCAGAAAAAATTTTTGGCAGATTATTAGAAATCCCATTTACTGCGGTAGGATACCCATTGCGAAATACAAGGAGGAGGAAGCCCATACGGTTATGGGGCAACATAAAGCAATAGTTTCTGAAAGCATCTTTTATAAAGCTATGGATGTTTTGAACGGCAGAAACAAACCCAAAAAGACAACTATATCTTCTCCTGATGCGCTTCCCTTACGTGGCTTTCTGATATGTCCAAAGTGCGGCTACATGCTCTCAGGTAGTGCTTCAAAAGGTTATAGCAAGCACTATCACTATTACCATTGCTTTTCGAAATGTGGGGTGAGATATAATGCGGAAAAAGTCAATAAGCTTTTTGTGGAGGAATTAAAAAAGTATACTATAGATCCACTGTTACATGAGGCGTATGTAATGATTTTGAAACAGGTTTATCAAGCTTTTTCAAGTGAAGATAATAATGAATTATCCAATGTAAAAAAACAGTTGGAGGAGTTTAATGATAGAATTTCTAAGGCTAGGGACAAAATGCTCAATGATGTGATTCTTGATTTTGAGTACAGGAAAATCAAATCAGACTGTGAAAGAAATATCCTTATTCTTGAAAATAGACTTATTGATTTATCCAGGGGAAAAGAGAATATTGGTGAATTAATAGGAAAAGCGACTGGGTTGCTCAAAAACCTTCATGAAACATATATAGAGGCGGATTCTGAAGGAAAAAGGCGATTAATTAGTTCGATCTATCCTCAAAAACTCACTTTTGACGGAACACAACATCGAACTGTTCGAATGAATGAGGCTGTACGCGTTCTAGGTACTTTAAAGGCTGTTTTTGAGGGTAAAAAAAAGGGGSAAACCAAACAAAAATTTGATTTGCCCACTATGGTAGCGGGGAGCAGGATCGAACTGCCGACCTCAGGGTTATGAATCCTGCGCTCTAACCATCTGAGCTACCCCGCCGGGTAATATTTACTAAATAACGTAAATATCGATGTGGTTATTTTTAAGAGTTGCAAATATAGAATAAATATACATTCTATTAAAAAGAAATGTGAAAAATACTATAAAGCCTTATTGCTCAGTAAATTTGATTGTTTTTAAGAGGCTGTAATCGTTATTTGAGCCCTTAGGGGAGCCTGTTTTTAGAAGTAGATAACACCACAAAGGGCAGCATTTTGGCGGATACCGCAGAATTAACCGCATTTCTGGTCTTAGCATATGATCAAACCTATTGCTTACGGTATGTGCGAAAGATATTTCAGCTGGCCATTTGTGCTCATAAAATTGATGGTTTCAAAGATTGATTACCCCCTGGTGCTACCAAGTCATCCCCAAGGTAACTTTTTCCATAGCTGATATTCGCGAATCCTTTACCTTTTAGGTAATAAATTAGGTAACCCCAGGGTAAAGAAAAGGTAACCGTGGGGTAACCCTGGGGTTAACTTGGTGTACAGAAAGGGTAAACAAGTGGTAAACAAAGGGTAAAGAATAGGTAGAGAAAGGTAAACAAGGGGGGTAGAGAAAGGTAAACAACATTTTGCCTGTCCTACACTGAAATAATTTCAACAATTACCCGCCTTTCTTAACCATATAAGAC
>NZ_JBFTRT010000189.1:0-10492 GCF_056399685.1 Pedobacter sp. 01N416 | reverse complement strand
AGGTACACCTTTATATAACTGATTAAGTCTTAGATAAAAATAAGCCCTTAAAAACTTGGCTTCTGCAATATACCTGGCTTTTTTTTCAGGCGATGAAGGCGATTGTAATGGAATGAATTTAATGGCTCCATTTGCACGCTGAATACCTTCATAAAGGTTTCTCCAATGATCACTAAAATAAGAATTACCTGGCGTTATCGTTCCAGACAGTAAGGATTCAGCTCCAGAAGTTTGCCCGGTAAAACCTAAACAATCCATTTGGTAAAGATCTAAACCAGATGCACCACCTGTAGACCATCCATATCTTAGTTGTGAATAAACTCCTGCTATGCCCTGATCAGTTAAGTTATCAGTAGTCCACATCATTTCTGATGCCACTTGCGATGGAGGTGTAGTGTTTAAAAAATCCTTTTTACAACCTGTAGATACAGCTATTGCGAATATTATTGTTAAAATCTTTTTCATTTTGTGTCCGTTAAAAAGTAACATTTAAGCCTAAAGAATACTGGCGCATAGTTGGATAAGATACACCTGCACCAATTTCAGGATCTAAGCCCGGATAATTTGTAATGGTAAACAGGTTTTCTCCCGATAGGAAAATTCTTGCTCTGCTCATGGCTGCCTTTTTAGAAATTTTTTCCGGCAGCGTATAGCCGATCTGTAAGTTTTTTAATTTCAGGTATGAGGCATTGTACAAATAAAAATCACTGGCTACCGCTGCATTCTGCGCATCCGTAGTGTTTTTAAGTCTTGGATATTTTGCCGTAATGTTATTGGCGGGATCGTTTGGATTTGCATCGTTGTAATAATAATGATCGTTTGCAATTAAGGTGCTTACTGCATTACCAAGAGATACAACAGAGTTGTTATAACCTGTAGCATTCCAGTAATACCACATACCTGCGCTACCCGACCATAGCATAGAAAGATCTATGTTTTTATATGATAAATTCATATTAAAGCCATAATTAAACCTTGGCGTAGATGATTTATTCATAAACTGATTATCAAAGCTATTACCGTAAATTCCATCACCATTATTATCGGCATAAATTAAATCGCCATAATAAATTTTGGTTTTACTTACGCCACCGGTTGGCTGGAAAGAATATCCGGCAGCAATCATTGCATTTAACCAATCCATATCAGACGGTGTACGGATCATACCGTCTTTGGGTCCGCCATTTACATTTACCTTACCATCAGTAAAATAATTTCCATTGCCTTTATAAACGGTTTGCAGGTAGTATTCATTAAATTCATGACCATCTAAAATACGGTTAGTTCCACCGCTGGAAATTTTACCGATGTTTGAAGTATATACGCTATTACCTAACGCATCTGTTATGTAGCCAGCTTGGAATGGGCCCAAGTATGTTTTAATCCGGTTAAAGTTATAGGCAAAGTTACCCGATACACCGTATTTAAAATCGCCGATTTTATCATTATAACCTAATGTAATCTCTAACCCTTTGTTAGACATTTCTGCAATATTTTTAGTTGCCGCAGTAGCAGTTCCTGATGCTAACGGAATAGTTGGTGTAAATAAAATTTTGGATGTTTGTTTACTATACAAGTCTATCTCAAAATTCATTTTACCATGCAACAAATTACCATCTAAACCAATATTACTGGTTGTGGTGGCTTCCCAAACCAAAAACGGATTGGCAAACTTACCTGCTATTAATCCACTGGCTTGTGCACCATTAAATGAATAGTTGGTACCATTGTAAAGTGCCTGATAATCGTAATTACCCTGAGAAGCTACAGTACTCATTACATTATTACCGGTTTTACCCCACGATGCACGAAGTTTCAGGTTGCCAACATAATCGTTCAAGCTGCTCATAAAAGATTCCTGAGAAATGCGCCATCCGGCAGAGAAAGCCGGGAAGAATCCCCAACGATAATCTGGAGCAAATTTTGAAGAACCATCATACCTGAACACGCCTTCAAAAAGATATTTGCTTTTGTAGGCATAATTTAAACGCCCATAAACCGAACGTATAGCATAATCGTACTCGCCACCTGATGCCGATGTTACTGCAGTAGCAGAACCTAATGTGGTAATCGATTCATCATATAAGCCTTTTGACGATGCGCCAATATTATAATAGTTCCTTTTAAAATATCAAATCGTGCAAAAACGGTTGTGTTAATGCGGGTTTCGTTATCGGCACCGCCTGTACCATATAAATATTGGGTAATGTTATTTGCGGTTGACGATTCTTCAGCAGCAGCAGGAAAACCATATTTCCCATCCCAAACTGGAAATACACCCGGTGTAGTTTGACGCAAAAAGTTAAACGCATTATCGGTATTAGCTAAACCATAGGTTTGATAAGAAGCAAAAGTTTGTGTACCTAATGTTAAAAATTTAGCCACTTTCGATTCTAAGTTGATACGCAAATTGTATTTATCAGAACCGGTATTTGCCATTGTACCCGGGTTATTAAGATATAGCGCCGATAATAAAAACTTAGTATTTTCAGATCCTCCGTTTAATGAAAGACTGTGTTGTTGTGTAATATTGTTTTCGAAAATAGCATCGCCCCAGTTTGTATTTGGGTAAGCAATATAATTTGGTACGCCCTGTGGGGTAAGTCCGTCAGGATTGGCATTTGCAGCTGTCCATTGTGCTATAGTTGCATCTGTATAAATGGGTGTTTGGCCTAAATTACGATAACCTTCATTAACCAAATTCATGTGGGCAACATAATCAGAAATAAAAGTTGGCAAATTTGCAGGCCTTGCAATTGATGCTAAACCAGCATAGCTTATTACTGTTTTTCCGCTTGTGCCTCTTTTTGTGGTAATTAAAATAACGCCGTTTGCAGCTAATGAACCATAAATAGATGAGGCAGCGGCATCTTTCAATACCGAAACACTTTCAACATCGTTCGGATTTACGGCATCAATACTGCCAATAACTCCATCAATTACTACTAATGGATTATTACTATTAATAGTTCCAGTACCACGAATTCTAAGCGTTGCGCCATCAGAACCCGGCTTTCCAGACGATTGACGAACAAATACACCCGAACTTAAACCACCAAGAGAAGATGATAAATTGGTTACAGGCCTGTTTTCGATTGATTTGGCACTGATGGTCGATACAGAACCAATTACATTAACCTTTTTCTGCACACCGTAAGCTACTACAACTACATCATTTAGGCTGTTGTTTTGCTCTTGCAGCGTAATATTTAAGGTTGTAGCCTTACCTACCAATACTTCTTTGCTATCGTAACCAATAAAGCTAAATACCAAAGTGTTTTGGGCCGATGGTACAGTAATAGTGTATTTACCATCACCTCCGGTTACCGTTGTTGTAGAAGTACCTTTTACAGTAACACTTACTCCGGGCATTGTTCCCCCTTGAGCATCTTTTACTGTTCCTGAAATTTTTATAGACTGAGCAAAGGCTGTAAATGCCGTAAAACTCAAAAGCATAATAAGTGAGCATAGTTTTACCGGATAGTAAAAACGGCTCAGTTTTGCTTCTCCAGTTTTGAGATGTTTGTAAAGTTTATCCATTTTTTGTTTAGTTGATTAACATTCGTTTTTCTTAATCGCAAAAAATTATGGGCATAACCTGTGGCTAACACCAGATAGAACTATTCTGGCTACAATGAAAAGGATATCGGCTTAAACGGTTTGGTTTTGCTTTAATATTTGGTTATTCAAAATTGTTGCTTTGGAGGCAAACTGAGGGGATAAAATCCTAAACAAATGGGTGTAAAATTCTAAACAAAAGCAGAAAAAAGCATTAAATAGGGCAAATGAGCGGATAAAGTATTAAAATTGCCTCACCAAACGTATTTGATTTTTATAATAGAAACATTTTGTACTTTTAATCAGGTAAAAGCTAACCATCCCTCACTTTGTGCCAACATGAAATACCTGCTAACAATTAATTTAGTATTTTTTATTATTGTAAGTAACGCCCAAAACAAATATGCTTTTAAACACCTCAATGTAGAAAACGGTCTCACACAAAGTTCGGTATTGTCTATCGCCCAAGATGGCAGAGGTTTCATGTGGTTTGGCACCCGGTTCGGGTTAAACAAATACGACTCTCAATCTTTTAAAGTATATAATCACGACAATAACAATGAGAAAAGCCTGAGCAGTGCAGCTTATCTTTCTTCTCTTTTAGCCTTAAAGGATGGAACATTATTAATTGGTACCCAGGAGGGGCTAAATAAATATAATGAAGATGCTGATAACTTCGATCGATATGCGCGCAATAGCAAAGATCCGAACAGCATTAGCAACTCCAAAATAAGTTGCATTTATCAGGATAAAAAGGGCCGTGTGTGGATCGGTACTGAAAACGGCTTAAACCTGCTCAACACTAATGGAAACTATAAATTTAAACGCTTTCTATATGGGCAAAAGCAACGCCAACAAATTTATGCCATAACGGAAGACCATAATGGAACATTGTGGCTAAGTACAACGTATGGTTTAATGAACATGCGCTTTAAAGAAGGAAAAATACACTTTAAGTATTTTAAAGACTTTAGCGAAGAACTTAACAAGGCTATCGACAACCACATTACTTCGATGGTTGAAGACCGTGAAAATAATTTATGGATTGGCACCAAACAAACTGGGGTAAGCAAGTTAAACCTCAGTACAGAAGCCATTACCACTTACCGATATTCCAGTCTTAACAAAGAGGGCATTAGCAGTAATAATGTCCGCAAAATTATCTTGGATCAAGAAGGCAAATTATGGATTGGAACACTGCATGGAATTAACATTTATAATCCTGCTACCAAAAATTTCAGTTCCTTACATAATATTCCCGAAGATCCCGCTAGCCTAAGTCAAAACTCTGTTTACGATATTTATCAGGATCGACAAGGTATCATTTGGGTGGGTACTTATTACGGCGCCATCAACATGGTTTACCCCAATTATACGCCTTTTAAGGTTTATCGAAGCACTACCGCAGCAAATGGCTTAAGTAGTAACGTGGTCAGCTCGATCATGGAAGATCAGCACCAAAACCTTTGGATCGGTACTGAAGGAGAAGGGCTAAATTATTACGACAGGAAAAACAATACTTTTACCCGATATAAAAATAACCCCAACGATCCTAAAAGCTTAAGTGCAAACCTGGTAAAATCGATTATACGGGATAGAAAAAACAGAGTTTGGATTGGAACCCATTATGGTGGATTAAATCTTTTTCAGCCAGAAACCAAAAATTTTGTCAGATACACCAGTCGAAAAAACGATACCTTATCTATTAGTAATGATGAAATTACAGCCGTTTTTGAAGATAGTTATGGACGCTTTTGGGTAGGCACCAACGGCGGCTTAAATAGATTTAATAGCACCACCGGTAAATTTATCCGCAACCGGGTAAACGGCTCAACCGACGCAGTAATGTACATCTTTGAAGATGCCAAACGAAACCTGTGGGTAGCTACTAACTCGGGGCTTTACGAGCTGAAAAAAGGTAGCCAACAATTTGTAAGCCGTGTTGCTGCCGATCCGGGAATTTTAACGTATAACGAAATCACTTGTTTAACTGCCGATAAAGAAGGGCATTTGCTCGTGGGTACCTCGCGTAATGGCTTATTTAAGCTCAATCCCGACCGCCACAGCTATACCAGAATAACCACTTTAGATGGTTTAACCAGCAATAACATCATGGGCATACTGGAAGATGATTTTTACAACCTATGGATAACTACAAACAAAGGTTTATGCAAATACAACCCCAGGCAGAAAACTTTTAAAACCTACAACATTAAAGATGGACTGCCAGGCAACGAATTTAATTACAAATCGTTTTTAAAAGACAGTAATGGTGCCTTTTTCTTCGGTGGATTAAGTGGAATGGTGAGCTTTTTCCCCAACGAAATAAAAGAGAACAAAAACACCCCTCCAGTTATTTTTACAGGATTAAAACTATTTAATAAACCAATAGCACTGAATGCCGATGATGGTTTACTTAAACAAAACATCAGCACCATTAAATCAATTACCTTCGAGTCTGACCAGAATGTATTTTCGATTGATTTTACCTTGCTTAACTTTATAAAATCTGATAAAAACCGTTATGCCTATAAGCTGGGAGGTTTTGAAAAAAACTGGAACTATGTAGATATCCCATCGGCAAGCTATACTAACCTATCGCCCGGAAACTACACCCTTATGGTAAAGGGAAGTAATAACGATGGCCTTTGGACCAACAAAACCAGCACATTAGCTATTAAGATTTTGCCACCATTTTACAGAACCTGGTGGGCCTATCTGTTTTATTTTTGTGCCTTTGCAGCCATTTCTATTGTATTTATACGCTATTTGTTAATAAAAGCTGTACTTAAAAAARAAAAAGAGATTAATGAGCACAAGCTCGAGTTTTTCACCAATATTTCTCACGAGATCCGCACACCTTTAACCCTCATTGTTGGTCCGTTAGATAAATTGATCGAAAACGCAAAAGATAACCCTGCCCTGAACCGGGATCTGCAACCTATAAAAAATAATGCCGACCGTTTAATGAACCTGGTTACCGAACTGCTCGATTTTAGAAAGGCAGAAAGCGGAAAAATGGCACTACATATAAGTCCTGGCGATGTGGTAAAATTCTGTAGGGAAATATTTCTGGCTTTTCAGAACATGGCCATTGCTAAAAATATCGATTACCAGTTTGAAACCGCACAAACAGAAATTGAGCTTTATTTTGATAAGGTCCAGATGGAAAAAGTGATGTTTAATCTACTCTCAAATGCCTTTAAGTTTACACCCGTAAACGGAAAAATCAGCTTAAAAATAGAGGTTGAAAAACAAATGGTTAATATTAAGATCTGCGACAACGGTAAGGGCATTCCATTAGAAAACCAGGCCAATTTATTCACCAATTTTTATCAGGCCAATGCCACTACAACTATTGGTACGGGTTTGGGCTTATCATTCTCTAAAAGTATTGTAGAACTGCATCATGGACAGATCAGCTTCGAAAGCATACCTAAAAACGACAAGGCCTTTGGCAATACCGCTTTCACAGTAAGTTTAAAAATAGGGAAAGCACATTTTAATCCATCCGATTTTATAGCTGATTATGTTTATTATGATGATGCGGCAAATTATAATATCCCCACTTTGCAAGAAACAGAATCATTAATAGAAGAACTTGCCGAAGCAGCACCAACAATAGAAAAAGAGAAACGCAGCATCTTACTCGTAGAAGATAATGAAGATGTAAGAACCTTTATTAAACAGGCTTTAAGCCCCTCATACCTGATTTACGAGCGCGAAAATGGAGCTACCGGGCTAGACTGTGCATTAGAACTGATTCCTGATTTGATTATCAGTGATGTAATGATGCCCATAATGGATGGCTTAGAATTATGCCGGAAACTTAAAACCGATGAACGAACCAGCCACATACCTGTTGTTTTATTAACGGCAAGATCGGCTTATGTTCACCAGGTAAACGGTTTCGAAAACGGTGCCGATGCTTATATCATGAAGCCATTTAACCTAAAAATATTGGAGCTGAACATCCAGAACCTGTTAAACGCCAGGGAAACCATTAAACAAAAGTTTGCACAGGTAATTACGCTCGAGCCTAAAAACATGGTGATTAACACCACAGAGCAAAACTTTTTGAATAAAATTATCCAGATTATCGAAGACCGGATTGCTGATCCCGATTTTGATGTACCCACCCTATCTTCAGAAATTGGCATGAGCCAACCTGTACTGTACAAAAAAATAAGGTCACTTACCGACCTTTCAGTAAACGATTTTATTAAATCGCTGCGGATAAAAAGAGCAGCCCAATTACTCAAGCAAGGTACCGGAAATATTGCCGAAATTGCTTATGCAGTAGGTTTTAATGATCGGAAATATTTTAGTTCGGAGTTTAAAAAGCACTTCGGCAAAACCCCGAGTGAGTTTATGAGCAATGATTAGTTTGCAAACGCTTTGCGAAGCATTTGAACAATGCCTTTGGCAGGCTATTGTTGATGGTATTTATCGATCTTTGTTTTTAGGCATTTTGCTAGCCTACTTTAATAAAATACTGGTTTTTCCGAAGAACGCCGTCAATCCCAAGGGCCGGAATAATCAAAAAAACAGTAGCAGAATAGCCCAAACGGCACTATCAAACCTGAAACGCAGTGGTTTTGTGTTCATTAAGCGTTAATTCAAAATTTTATAGGAATTGAACACAAAACGAAGTGCCGCTGTTTTTTTGATGTGTGTAGGATTGTGCAAAAAGGCCCATTGCTGGATTGACAAAGCGCTTTGGGTACTTTGGCGCTCCAAAGTACCATGCCCCCGCGGCATAGAGCGGACAAAAACATCAATATTTTTCTTTAAACATTAGTTTTCCAGAATCAAGCTTTTTTAATAACCCGATAAGATGCTGAAATAAATTCAGCATGACGATCGCCTTAAGCAAAAAAGCCAAACGCCCTTAAAGAGATATATCTTAATGTTAACCAACTCTTCATCCGCTGAAATGAATAACAGACTATTACATCCTATGAAATATAGACATTCATTTCTAAATCCTAAAAGCTAAAAATTCATTTATGTTGATTTTATATTCTTTCGCTCCCAATGACAGATCTACAGATGGCCCATTATGGAGAGACCAACTTAGGGTTTAAATACATTCTGGCAACCTGCTGATCGAAATGGTTGTTCATAATGCCCTGATAAACCTGTTCTGCAACACAGTACAATAAACCTATTTTTTCAAACAGTCGCATCACATCCGGCTCACTGATCGTATAATCGTTTTCGTAGCGAACGGCCAGGTAGGCTTCATCGAGTAAATGCAACAAGCAAAGTTCCTCTTCATCATTAAACAGCTCAGAAAGCGGTTTAACATAGGGTTTGACATACAATTGATGGGCACTAATGCGGTGCGTTTTTTTATCCTTTCCCATTACCAGAATTTCAATGGCCCGATACATTAAATCGAAAACCTGGTGCAGCATAAAAGCACAATGCTCGAAATTTCGCCGTTTAAAATAGAAATTGGCTCCAGATAAAAATTTGTTGGCCTTTTTAGTTTCCTGTTGATAGGCGCTGCTAACCCGATCTGCGATGAACTCAGGTGCCCCACATTCAAGAAAACTTCCAGATTTACTAAATAAACGATTTTGAGCTGCAGTGGCATAGTAAAAAAACAAACTGCCCGCTAGCAAGGCCCGCTCAACTTCGTGCACATGAAAAACCCGATAACTGAATTCCGTTTGCCCATTGAATACAATATTTAATACCGGCGTTAATTCGTTTAAAACACGTACATGTTTGAACTGAACCATAATCAGCATTTCTCGCACCGCCTTACCTGTAAAAAAATTATTGTGGAGATAAATATATTGAATGGGCACCGCAGCGGTAATGCGCTTCAATAAACACATTACGGTTTCTTCTTTTATGGCACTATGGCTAAGGTTTAAGAATTTATTCCGCATAATACCGCCTTTCATCTTTAATATCATCACTTAGTGAAGGATTACCGATCATCAGAAAGAAAGCTTCCATGATCATCAGCATGGCTTCATACTGCTCAAATAAAAATTCTTTATCCATCAGTTTAATGCTGCCTCCGGCACTAAATGCGGCATACAACCACTCTAAAAGGCCTAAGCGCAATTGTTTAATTTTTTCAGGAACGAAAAAAGACGCTACAAAGCGATAAGGATTTTCGATGTGTTCGGCTGGTAATGTATTTACTTCACAGAGGCCTTTGTTATACACTTCGTTTGTAATAAAACGATCTTCAGTAATTAAGCCTTCAGGCAAGGCTTCCTGGTAAATCAGTTTTTTGTTGGCAATTAAATAACCTGCGTTAAGCAATTTCGTAAACTGGTTATAGAGGAAAAAATAATCGGCAACATCACTTAAACGGTGCGCTTCTGATAAGGCTATTTTATACCATTTTTTCAGGTATGTTTTATGCCCTGCAAGGTTATCCAAACTAAAGAAAAATTCAATTGCCTTAAATGGATCATCAAATAATTCCTGATCGAAAGCCAAAGGCGATGTGCTTTCGAACATGGCCATATGGTAATAGCGATCGATACTTTTAAAACTATTTTTAGTGATGAGCCTTTCGTGGATGAGCCAACAGGCCTCCAGCATTTTCATGGTATTCTCGTAAAACGCCGCAACATACTGATCCCAATCCAGATCGAGCTTATTTTCCAATCCGGCCAGTAACCATTCCCTGTAAACCATCTTATAGCTATCTGATTCAAAGAAGATAAAAATATCTAAAAAAGTAAACTTCGGATTTTTCATTTCGCCCTTGCTTAACAACTTCGGGCAATAATCAAGCACAACCGATTCGCGTTCCAAATTACATTCATCAAGCTCAATCGCTTTTACAAAAGCAGAATCAGCTTCAATCCGGTTAAAAATTAAATCCGAATAATCAAACAGCGGCACAAGTTTTTCATAAAAACCCAATAGCTTTGCAGGGTGCTTTTGCGGCGAATAATCG
>NZ_JBFTRT010000188.1:0-8407 GCF_056399685.1 Pedobacter sp. 01N416 | reverse complement strand
ATTCCACTGTGTTCCAGTCGAGATGACGATACTTTTTATTAAATTCTCTGAATTGATAACGGAGTGAAGTGAAGGCAAGGGCTATTATCAACCAAATTTCCGTGTTTTTCCTTGCCTCCGTGGCTAAAAAAACACACTTGCTCTTTCTCTAGGTAATCTATTATTGAAATCGAAATTAAAATAAATTTTGATATCTAAATTATCTATCGTAATATTGCGATATAAAATTATGGGACTTACCAAAACAGAAATCTTCACCGAAGAGCAGAATCAAATGGCAGCGTTATTAAAAGCGATGGCTCATCCTGCGCGGATTGCGATTCTTCAGCGTATCCTTAAATCGAATACCTGTATCTGTGGCGATTTAGTTGAGGAACTCGGCTTAGCTCAGGCTACTATTTCTCAGCATTTAAAAGAACTTAAAAATGCAGGTATTATACAAGGCACTATCGAGGGGGTGAGTATTTGCTATTGTATAGAACCTAAAACCTGGAAGTTATTACAAACACAGTTGGGCGATTTCTTTGCCTCATATAAAGGCGGCCAGAACTGTTGTTAAAAATTTTTTATTTAAATCAATCGTTAAATTGCAATATTATGATCAATATGTCTTCAATAACATGGAGCAGCTTTAAGGCTAATCTTCAGCAGCATCCAGAATYGGTATTACAGTTTCAATATGCTCCAGGCAAGTGGGTAAATGCCAATTATCACATCACTGAAATTAAACAGGCGCCGATTGTTTCGGTAGATTGTGGAGGCGTAATGAACGCCTGGACTGAGATTATTGTACAATTATGGGAACCTACCGAACAAGAAACGGGTAGGGCCATGCAGGTGAAAAAAGCACTATCCATTATCAATCTGGTAGAAAGCAAACTGCCGTTAAACCCCAATGGAATTGTGAAAATTGAATTTGGCAATTCTGCGTTCGATACGAGGCAAATGTTTCCAGGTGAATTTAAAATTGATGGGGAAAACCTGATTTTGGATCTAACACCTGATGCTACCCAATGTAAAGCGATTAACCGTGGCGGAAGCTGTGGTACCACCGAAATTGGTGAAGAATGTTGTGCGCCTGCTCAGCCGATAAAGCAAAAGGTCGAATTGGTTAATCTAGCAGCCAGTCAAAATAGTTGTTCTCCAGGAAGTGGATGTTGTTAATGATTCAAAAGTTATAGGAATGAAAAATGTATTGGTGCTTTGCACCGGAAATAGTTGCAGAAGTCAACTGGCAGAAGGCTATTTGAAACATTTCGCCCAAAATAAGGCCAAAATTTACAGCGCTGGTATCGAAGTTCATGGCGTTAACCCTAGGGCGATAAAAGTAATGGCTGAAGATGGAATCGATATTTCAGGACAAACCTCTAACAATATCGAGGAGTATTTTGATGTTCCTTTCGATTATGTGATTACCGTTTGCGATCATGCGAAAGAAAGTTGTCCATATTTCCCAACGCAGGCTATAAAAATGCACCATAATTTTCCCGATCCTGCAAAAGCCGTAGGTACAGATGAAGAAATTATGGCCGAATTTAGAAATACAAGAGATCTGGTAAAGGTTTATATGGAAGATTTTGTAAACAAAAACCTGAAAAGCTAATATGTCTGCAGATATTTGTGCCCCGGCAGCTCAAAGAAAACATCTAAGCTTTTTAGATCGTTATCTAACATTGTGGATTTTCTTAGCCATGTTATTAGGGGTGGGCTTAGGTTTTTTGTTCCCATCATCAGCAGTCTTGATCAATTCATTTTCGAGCGGGAGTACAAACATTCCTTTGGCCATCGGATTGATCCTGATGATGTATCCGCCTTTAGCAAAAGTTAAATACCAGAATTTAGGCGAAGTATTTAAAAATGTAAAAATATTAAGCGCTTCGCTTGTTTTAAACTGGATAATCGGCCCGATTCTGATGTTTTTCCTGGCCATTGCATTTTTACATGATTATCCCGAATACATGGCTGGCTTAATTATGATCGGCCTCGCCAGGTGTATTGCGATGGTGGTGGTATGGAATGAGCTTGCCGWTGGGAACCGCGAGTATGCAGCTGGTTTAATTGCCCTGAACAGTATTTTTCAGGTATTGCTTTACAGTGTATTTGCCTATTTTTTTATTACGGTTTTACCACCCGTTTTTGGTTTAAAAGGCCTTTCTGTATCAATTTCCATTGCAGAAATTGCAAAGAGTGTAGGGGTTTATCTTGGGATTCCGTTTGTACTCGGTATTTTAAGTCAAAAAGTACTGATCAAGTGGAAAGGCGATGAATGGTTTTATTCCACTTTTGTACCGATGATTTCTCCTATAACCTTAATTGCTTTGTTATTTACCATTGTAGTGATGTTTAGTTTGAAAGGAGAATTAATTGTGCAAATTCCGTTTGATGTACTGCGAATTGCTTTACCCTTGGTGATTTATTTTGTGATCATGTTTGTGATCAGTTTTTTTGCGGGCAGGTATTTTGGAGCCGATTATGGCAAAAGTACCGCTATTGCATTTACGGCAACTGGTAATAACTTTGAATTGGCTATCGCTGTGGCTATAGGTGTATTCGGTATTCATTCAGGGCAGGCATTTGCCGGTGTAATCGGTCCGTTGGTTGAGGTACCAGCATTAATTGCACTGGTTAACCTGGCGCAATGGTTTAGGAAGAAGTATTTCAAAGAGTTGTAAGAGCCTGTTGAAATTTCATCCAATTATTTACTTATCTAACATTTCTATCACACTGAGCGGAGTCGAAGTGTCTTTAATATATCAAAAAAGGGTTTTTTACTAACCTACCATTAACAGACTCCAAAAGAAAAATCGTCATCTCGACTGAAAYGCAGTGRAATGGAGAGGTTTATCCAGACAGATTTTGCTTCGCAGAGCTTTCGGGTTCTCGGCTTCGCTGCACTCCGCTCGAAATGACGATTGCTCTAGATATTACGCATCAATCTCATCAAAATTAGTGGCAGTTGCCAGATATTTCCAATTGGCCATATCCCTTTGTACGTCTGCAATTTTTGCATCAGCTACCTGATAAGCATCAGGCCCTAAGAATAAATGGAGCGGTGGGTTTTCACTTTTCGAAGCTTCAATAATTACCTCAACTGCTTTGGCCGGATCGCCTGGCTGTTGGTTATTGATGTCGTTCTGATGTGCCGCTTGCGAGTCGCGTACCTCTTTGTAGGCATCAATTGGTTTATTCGGTACCGCTAATGATCCTGCAGTTAGGAATGCCGTTCTGAAATAACCCGGCTCTACAATCGTTGCTTTGATTCCCATCGATTTTACTTCAGCCGCTAACGATTCGGTAAAACCAACGACCGCAAATTTTGTAGCGCAATATATTCCGAAACCAGGGAAGTTACCTGAAAAGCCACCGATTGAAGAAATATTGAAAATGTGACCTGATTGTTGTTTTCGCAATTGAGGAAGTACTTTTCTGATGACGTTTAACGAACCAAAAACGTTTACATCAAAATTTTGACGTGATTCTTTATCGCTCAATTCTTCTAAAGCACCAAGCATGCCATAGCCTGCATTGTTTACCACCACATCAACCTGACCGAATTTGCTGATCGTTTGGCTAATTGCCGCTTCTACACTGCTTTCGTCGATTAAATCAACAGCTAGTGGTAAAAAGTTTTCATGTTCACCAACTGCGTTAATTAAATCGTTCAGGTTTCTTGAAGTTGCAGCAACGCTAAGGCCATTGCTTAATAATGTTTTTACTAATGTAAGTCCCAGGCCTTTTGATGCGCCTGTTACAAACCATACTTTTTGATTTTCCATAATGTTTTTGTCTATTGAATTAATTTTCGTCGAAATCCGTTGAAATTGTAATGGCTTTCCAGTCTCTAAATTCCTTTTGTAGTGATTCTAACTTGTTGTTTGCTCTTTGAAAAGCGTCGTTCCCTAAAAGTAAATGAAGGGGTGGATTAGGCATACTTGCCAATGAGATCATTGCAGCAGCAGCTTTCTCCGGGTCACCGATCTGTTGACCGTCCATTTTTAGGTATTTGCTGTGTATTGCCCGCACTTCTTCGTATTCTGCAATTGGATTGGCAGCCAAAATCAACGAATCAGTAGTTAAAAAACTGGTTCTGAATGCGCCGGGAGCCACAACAGTTACTTTTATGCCAAATTCTTTTAGGTCTTCTGCCGATACTTCTGACAATGCAATCACAGCCGATTTTGCCGCTGCATATACTGCCCAGCCTGTTGCGCCTGCAATACCTGCAATTGATGCAATGTTGATGATATGTCCGGCTCGTTGTGCCCTTAAATAAGGTGAAGCTTTTCTGATGACATTCAGTGTTCCGAAAACGTTAACATCAAAACTGTTGCGTGTTTCTGCATCGCTAAGCTCTTCAATACTGCCTCCGATTCCGTAACCTGCATTATTGATGACCACATCGATTCTTTCGAATTTTGTAATAGTCGTCTTTATCGCATTCTCAACGCTTTGTTCATCGGCGAGGTTAACGGCTAGAGGAAGGAATTTTCCGCTATCATTATTTACTGCTTTTTTAAGTTCACTGATATTTCTTGATGTGGCCGCAACATATTGGCCAGCATTTAGCAACTGATGAACCAAACTTAATCCTAAGCCCTTTGAAGCTCCGGTAATAAACCAAACTTTTTTCTTGCCCATAGTTTTTTCCTTTTTGTTAAGACAAAATTACAGTGCAAATGGATTCGTTTTATTACGTTAATCAAACTTATGATTACGAAATTCAAACAATTCGGTAAGAAGTAGGGGTGTGGTTAGTTAGTTTTTTAAAAAAGTTATTAAAATGGGTAGGCTCTTCAAAACCAAGGCAATAACCTATTTCTGATATATTCCAGTCGGTATGCTTGAGTAAAGCTTTAGCTTCGCTTAATAAACGCTCAGTAATATAATGTGTGGTGGTTTTGCCAGTGGTTTCTTTAATTGCACGGTTTAAGTGGTTTACATGTACCGAAAGTTGCGAAGCATAATCTTTGGCTGAGCGCATGGTAAGCCTTTGCGTAGTTGTTTCGATGGGGAATTGACGCTCTAATAACTCCGTAAAGACAGAAGTGATCCTTGTATTGGCATCAGTATGTTTAAATAGTGTTTCAGATGGTTGTGTTTTTAGCGCAAAGTGTGTAATCTCAGTAATATAGTTTCTGAGCAGGTCGTATTTATAGACGTAATCGGTATTGATTTCCTCGAACATTTTATCGAAAATGCTTTCTATTTGAGCATCTTGTTTTTCATTTAAAATATACGCCGGTTTCCCGCCAGGTACGAACATGGGTAAATCACCAATGTTTCCGCGGATCTTTTCGGTAAAAAAAGCTTCTGTAAAAATACAAAAATAGCCTGTCACCTCGCTTTGTTTACCACTGGCCAATTCCCATGTATAAGGTACAAGCGGATTGAAGAAGATTAGAGCCGTTCCATTAATCTCAATGCTTTTGTCTGCATAGTGGTAAACATTATGTCCGCGGGTAAGGCAGATTTTGTAATAATCCCTACGGTTATAACTCATTGGCTTATGATCATCCTTTAAACAATCTTCTAACTTGAAAACGTTAAAGTGCCCCACGCCGTTTTGTAGGTTGTCTGGTAAGAAACTAAATTTGTTCTGGTAAAAATCTTCAATTGTCTCCGGCTTGTTCATAAATCAAAGTTACAAAATTCAAACGTAAATTAAATTACTGTAATTAAAAGGAGATTTCGATGATAAAAATATTTGCATTAAATATACCGATTGGTATATATTTGCATCGTCAATTTAAAAGAGCATGACTAAGGCAGAAAAAACAAGAAATTTCATTGTAGAGAAAACCGCACCTATTTTTAATATGAAAGGTTATGCAGGCACTTCTTTAAATGATATTACTGCTGCCACGGGTTTAACCAAAGGCAGTATTTACGGTAACTTCGCCAATAAGGATGAAGTGGCGCTGGCGGCTTTTGATTATAACCTGAAAAATGTTTCATCAAGGATAGATGCTGACATGAACAAACAGGTCAGCGTAAAGGATAAGCTTTTGGTGTACATCAATATTTACCAGAAATTTATCGATGGTTCTGTATCAGAAGGAGGTTGCCCTGTTTTAAATACTGCTGTTGATGCTGATGATACCCATCCCGAATTGCGGGAAAAAGTTTTGAAAGCAGTTTTAGGCTGGAAAAATAAAATTGCTAAACTGGTTGAATCAGGTATTTATGCCAAAGAAATCAATGCAGATCACAATCCAGAGCAGGTTGCGCTAACAATTATTGCTATAATAGAAGGCGGCATTATGATTTCGAGGTTGACCGCAAAACCTGCACACTGGAATTTAATTATGGACTCATTAAAAAAATATATCAATAGCCTCAGCTAAAAATTTTTAAACTAAAATATACCGATTGGTATTTTATTATGAAAAGAACCAGAATAATAACTTGGGAAGACCCAATGAAAGGAGCGAAGGAAGCTATGCAGATGGATGGTGTTGATTATCTGCAGGCCATGAGCGATCATAAATTTCCGCTGCCGCCATTATTACATACCTTGGATTTTAGTGTAAGCCTGATCGAAAAGGGCAATGTGGTTTTCGAATTTACACCTCAAGAGTTTCATTACAACCCAATTGGCACTGTGCATGGCGGGGTAATCACTGCTATTTTAGATTCTGCTATGGGCTGTTCGGTCCATTCGCTTTTACCTGTGGGAAAAGGATATACCACTTTAGAGCTGAAGATAAATTTCCTGAAAGCTGTTACCATCCAAACCGGGAAACTAAAAACCGTAGGGAAGGTGATCAACCTTGGTGGACGTACCGCCTTGGTAGAAGCGCAATTAATTGATGAAAATAATAGCGTTTATGCTCACGCGGTGAGCACTTGTTTAATCTTAAAATTTTAAAAAAAAAATATAAAATGAAAACTTCACAAAATACCGTTTTATTGATCGGCGGAACAGCTGGTATCGGTTTAGAAATTGCAAAACAGTTGACTGCTTTAGATAATCATGTAATTATTACTGGTAGAAACCAGGAACGACTAGATGCAGCTGCTGCATCATTACAAAATGTAACCACCATTCTTTCTGATGTAAGCAAGGCTGAGGATGTAGATCAATTGGTAGCCCGCATCAAAGCTGATTTCCCTCAATTAAATATCGTGATCAATAATGCAGGAAGAGCAATCCTGTACAATTTAGCTGACCCCAATGAAGATGCTTTTGCGAATGCAGAAGATGAAATGTTGACCAATTATTTATCAATTATCAGGATCAATCAAAAATTGTTGCCTGTTTTAAAAGCACAGCGCGAATCAGCTATCGTAAACGTTTCATCTATTGTGGCTTATGTTCCCGGAGTTACTTTGCCAACTTACGCGGCCAGTAAAGCAGCATTACATTCTTACAGCACTTCGTTAAGGTTAAGTTTAGAAGAAACTGCTGTTAAGGTTTTCGAAYTGATGCCACCATTGGTGGATACTGAATTCTCAAAAGAAATTGGCGGTCATAACGGCATTAAACCATCGGTTGTTGCAGATGATCTGTTGGCGGCTTTAGCCAATGATGAGTTTGAAATCAGGGTAGGTGATACTGCAAAGATTTATGAGTTGTTCAGACAATCGCCGGTTGATGCTTTAAATGTGATGAATGCAAATAGAAAAGCCTGGACCGATTCTGTTCAAAATTAATCAGATAACTGGAATGAAAAAGAAGGTGGCATTTGCATTTATTATGGCGGTTTTTACTACAGGAATAGTTACTTTCGCGGCCATAAGTGTTAATCTTGGATTTACATCGATCTTTATGAAGGTTTGGTTAAAATCATGGGGCATTTCTTACATTGTAGCCATTCCTGCTATATTAATTATTGCCCCACGCGTACAATCATTGGTCGATTATTTATTCAAGGATATTGACTAAAAATTAAAAAAATGAAAAGAGTAGTAGTAACAGGTTTAGGTGCAATAACACCGCTTGGTAATACCGTTGAGCAATTCTGGCAACAGATATTGACCGGAAAAAGTGGCATCGGTCCCATTACAAAATTTGATGCCAGTAAATTCAAAACCCGTTTTGCGGGCGAGGTGAAGGATTTTAATCCTGAAGAATACCTGGAGAAAAAAGAAATTAAAAAGTACGACCTTTTTACCCAATATGCAATCGGATCGAGCGATCAGGCGATAAAGGATGCAGGATTAGATTTTGCTGCAATGACCGATGATCAATTGGCTGAAGTTGGCGTAATCTGGGCAACCGGAAATGGCGGGATCGGTACTTTTGAAGCGCAGTTGGAAGAATTTCATGCAGGTGATGGAACACCAAGGTTTAATCCTTATTTCATTCCAAAAATGATTGTCGATATTGCCGCCGGAGCCATTTCCATCCGTCATAAATTGCGTGGACCAAATTATTGTACCGTATCAGCCTGTGCATCATCTAATA
>NZ_JBFTRT010000187.1:0-8469 GCF_056399685.1 Pedobacter sp. 01N416 | reverse complement strand
CAAAGGATAGCTATAAACCTGGGGTATACTGGTATTTTATGGATGGGAACCTATCTAAAGAATCGATAAGCAAAGATCTCGAATCCATGAAAAAAGCCGGTATCGGTAACCTGGTTTTTCTCGAAGTTAATGTGGGCATACCCCGCGGCAAAGTAGATTTTTTAAGCAAACAGTGGATCAGTCTTTTTGCACATGCAGAAAGAGAAGCCAGACGGCTTGACATCGAGATTACTTTAGGCATAGGGCCGGGATGGACAGGAAGTGGTGGGCCTTGGGTAAAAGCTGAGGAATCTATGCAGCACCTTGTTTCCAGTCAGGTAGTGGTTTCATCGGCAGATAAAGGCAAGATCATGCTACCTGTTCCTATACCAAAAAGGCCATTTTTCGGTGAAGACAATCTCACCGTGGATTTTAAAAAGGAGTGGATGGCTTATTATAAAGATGTAGTTGTGCTGGCTTTTCCTTTTGAAGAACACACAACCAAAATAGCAGATATTGATGAAAAGGCCCTTTACTACCGTGCGCCTTATAGTTCTGGAACGGTAAAACCATATCTTTCCTCCCCATTTGCCGGGCAGGCAGGAAAGAGCAAAGGCATAGAAAAATCAGCTATTTTAGACCTCACTTCCAAAATGTCTTCAGATGGTGCGCTGAACTGGACCCCACCTGCCGGCAAATGGACGGTTATGCGCTTTGGGGCCTGCAATAACGGGGCAATTACCAGGCCGGCACCTGTTCCTGGCCTGGGCTTTGAATCTGATAAATTCGATACCCTTGCATTAAACCATCATTTGGATACCTATGTGGGTAAACTGTTGGGTAGTATAAACAAAACCAGGAAAGATATTACGGGTGGGCTTAAGCGATTACACATGGACAGCTGGGAAATGGGCGCACAGAACTGGACAGGCAGTTTTAGACTAGCTTTTATCAAAAGCAGGGGCTATGATCCGCTAAAGTATTTTCCTGTCTATTCAGGGCACATTGTAGGTAGTTTGCAAGAGAGCGAACGTTTTTTATGGGACCTGAGAGAGACTGCTCAGGAACTTATCCTGAAAAACCATGCAGAACAGGTAAAAGCCTATGCGCACCGTTATGGCTTATCCCTTTCCATCGAGCCTTATGATATGAACCCAACCGCCGATCTTCGGCTTGGCGCGGTGGCAGATGTACCCATGGCCGAATTCTGGAGTAAAGGATTTGGATTCAATTCTACTTATAGCGTTATTGAGGCCACTTCGATAGGTCATGTGATGGGCCGTTCGCTTATTCCGGCTGAAGCTTTTACCGCTCAGGATAATGAAGGTTGGAAACAACATCCAACCAGCATGAAAAACCAGGGAGACTGGGCATTTGCGGCCGGGGTGAACCGCTTTGTATACCACACCTTTCAGAATCAGTTTTTGCCAGATTCGCTCAAACCTGGGGCAACGATGGGGCCATATGGTGTACACTGGGACAGAAACCAGACCTGGTGGCCCATGGTAGATGCTTATCATGCCTATGTAAGCAGATGCCAATACCTGTTGCAGCAAGGAAGAACGGTTGCCGATATTCTTTATCTAACTCCAGAAGGTTCACCGCATGTTTTTGTCCCCCCTTCTTCAGCGTTGAGAGGCGATACCCTGGCCGACCGCAGAGGTTATAATTTTGATGGATGCGCACCTGCACAGCTTATGGAAGCGAATGTAGAAAACCGCTATATTGTATTTCCAAGCGGTGCCAGATACCGCATAATGGTACTTCCCGAAAGTGAAACCATGACACCTGAGCTGCTTACCAAGATTTCATCACTGATCGGCAAAGGCGCAACCGTTATCGGTAACCCACCAAAGCGTTCTCCTAGTTTGATGGGCTATCCAGGTTGTGATCAGCAGATTGAAAAGATCGTCCGCGAAATATGGGGGCAGGGGCAATTGCCGAAAACGCAGGAGACAAAACGTTACGGTAAAGGAACAATCATCTGGGGAGAAGCGTTACGTAAACAACAGGACCATCTTTATCCTCATTACAGACAGACAGCTGAGGTACTACATACATTACCATTGGAAGAGGATTTCGTTACAACGGCGCCTGTAAGATATACCCATCGTACCAATGAGAATTGGGATATTTATTTCCTTTCTAATACCAGCGATAGCGCTATCAGTTTTAAAGCTGCTTTCAGGTCGGTAAAAGGTGCTCCGGAGATTTGGGATGCGGTTACCGCTAAGATTAAACAGGTAAACGATTTCACTGTTGCTAATAAAAAAACGATGATCCCAATAGCATTGGCGCCTTATCAGAGCTGCTTTGTGGTGTTTTCGAAGGAAAATCGCATTACGCAGGTAGCTGGTTTGCGTGAAACACAGCGACAGGAATTGCTTACCCTAAAAGGACCATGGGAAGTGAGTTTTGACCCGAAATGGGGAGGGCCCAAAAAAGTGGCTTTTGATTCCTTATCTGATTGGTCTAAAAACAAACTTGAAGGCATCAAATATTATTCAGGGATTGCAGCCTACCAAAAATCTTTTGATTTTAAAGCAGGTAAGCTTAAAGGAAAAACCTATCTGGAGCTTGGAAAGGTGAAAAACCTTGCCCGTGTAAGCCTTAATGGAAAAGTGGTTGGGGTGTTATGGACACCGCCTTGGAAAATCGATATTTCCGCTCAGGTTAAACCAGGGAAAAACGAACTCCTTATAGAAATTGCCAACCTTTGGGCTAACCGGCTGATCGGCGATGAAGCAAAACCCGATGATGGGATTGCCGATGGTAAATGGCCGCAATGGTTGTTAAACGGCAAGCCACGAACCAGTGGCAGATTTACCTTTACCACATCTAAGCAATACAGTTCAGATTCACCTTTATTGGAATCTGGACTTTTAGGTCCGGTACGGATTATAAGTGAAAGCATAAATATCAAAAAAGAAGTTAAACTCAGGTAATTGTCCCTTTAGTGATATAACAATTTTGAAATCACGCCAACAACTGGCTTTTAGCAAAAAAAACGAAATAATAAAATGAAGTCTATAAAATACCTCATGTTAGTGATAACAGTTAAACTGCTCCTGATTGCGAATCTTTTATCTGCACAGGTTGCTATAGAGCCGGTAATTGCCGGAGATTTTGCCGATCCATCCATCATCAGGGCCAATAACCAGTATTATGTCATCGGTACTTCTTCCGAATGGGCACCACATTTCCCTATCTATACTTCTAAAAATCTACTCGATTGGAAGCAGACTGGGTATGTTTTTGAGCATGCACCCCAATGGACTTCGGGTTCGTTCTGGGCACCGGAATATGACTATCATGACAAAACCTATTTCATCTATTATACCGCAAGGCGAAAAAGCGACAACGTTTCGTGCATTGGCGTGGCAACTTCTAAATTTCCAGACCGGGGCTTTGTAGATAAAGGCGTAATAATCGATTACGGTAAAGAGTCGATCGATGCATTTGTTTATCTCGATGGTGCTACAAGATACATTACCTTTAAAGCATATGGCCTTGATAAGCGGCCAATTGAAATTTTGGCCTATAAACTTTCGCAGGATGGTCTTCACATTGAGGGAGAACCTTTTTCCCTGCTTAAAGATGAACAACGCATTGGTCTGGAGGGGCAGAGTATCCTGAAAAAAGATGGATATTACTATCTTTTTTATTCTTCCGGAAACTGCTGCGGCGCGCAGTGTGATTATAATGTTAGGGTAGCGAGATCAAAATTATTTGCCGGACCATATGCGCTTTATGAGGCCAACCCCTTATTGGCAGAGAATGCGTACTGGAAATGTTCTGGGCACGGTACTTTCGTAAAAACAGCAGATGAAAAATGTTATTACCTCTATCACGCTTATAATAAAAACACCAATGTTTTTAGCGGCAGGCAGGGCATGCTGGCGCAACTGGTGTGGCCACAAAACAACGCATGGCCGGCACTCAAAGCGCAAAGTGGACCAAACATTAATAATGATCTGAAAATTACCTTTACCAAGCCCGATATAGATAAAAAATGGCAATGGGATTTTAGGAACTCCTCTCCGAAAATTTCACAGCTAAATAGTCAGATCCATTTATCGGGCAATATTAAAAAAGATAATTTAAGCGGAATCGCATTAACCGTTAGACCGGTATCAGGTGTTTTTGAAGTTACAGCAACAGTTAACAACACAAACGATGCCTTAAAGGGCCTGGTGTATTATGGCGATGCCAATGCTGCTGTAGGCGTGGGGGTAATTGGAGATGAAGTAGAATTTTGGAAGGTAGACAATAAGGGCAGAACTGTGCTCTCGAAAACAAAGATATCAGCAAGAGGCCAGGTAGAACTTAAAATGAAGGCCATGGCAGATTCAGGCCTGCTGGTGTTTTTTAAGCAAGGAGATCAGGAATGGCAAAACCTTCCCTCAAAAGAAAAGGTTACTGGTAATTTTTTGCCACAATGGGATAGGAGCCCTCGTATTGGTCTTCATTTTAAAGGAAATCCAGCGCAAAGGGCCTCTTTTTCATCCTTTGAATTAAAGTATTAAAATTGATCCAGTTGATGAATGTATAGGTTTATTAACTGGATCCAGTTTGTATGCTATAGGCCTTTATAGGAAGTTAGTTTTTCCCTTTCCAGTCTACAACCTTTAGCTCATCGCCGACACAGATAATTCCCGATTGCTGATGAAGCAGATTCTGGCCAAACATGATTTTTTTACCTACCGTACGGTAGCTGGCCAATGTTCTTAATGGTTCCTGCCCTTTTTCACCAGTTTGCTGATCGATGGTAATGAGCACGCATCTGGCACATGGTTTTACGGCCGAAAACAATACATCACCAATGTGAAAGGTTTTAAAACTATCTTCAATATGTGGCTCCCCGCCCGTAAAAACAAAATTTGGGCGGAAACGGTCCATTCGTATTGGATCGGCGAGCTTTTCATTAAGCCCATTGAGCGACGATTGGCCGATAAGCAGGCAGGGATAACCATCGGCAAAACTAACCACTTCATCATTCGAAGCATAATCCCGATCGACCAATCTTTTTTCGGTTAAAGGCATTTTTACCAATCTAACCTTAAATTTTAGGAAATTGGAGAACCAATCGCTTACTGTTTTATTTATTTCAAGTGCAGTGGCGGTATCGTTCCATATTACAACAGATAACTGTTCTCCGGTATCTTCATCCAAAGAAAATGATATGTTTTGCTCAGGTAATGTTTTATGGGAAACAGTTAATTTACCATCCCCAATATTCACCTGAAGCATTGCCAGTTCAAAATGTTTCCGTTGGGTAATAAATATACCTTCCGCATCAACAAGCATCCATCTTCTGTCATATTGCAGGCCTTTTTCTTCAAGATGTGCTTTTTCAAGCCGGATACCGCCCAGAGATTTGATAGGATAAATATTGATTTCAGAAAGGATAAATTTGCTCATGTTATCTGCAATTATAAAATTTCGATGTTCTTCTGTTCAAATGCCTCAAATATCTGTGCATTGATCATGCTTCTGGTTAAGTCGGCTTTAGAAATATCCTTGCACCAGAAATAAATATTGATGGTACTGTTCAGCTTACTCACCGGGCTGATCATAATAATAGGTTCTTTGCTGATAAAAACATTGCTGTTCTCTATAATAATTTCCCTGATCAGGTTTACCACTTCAGTAGAATTAAAGGGCTTTGCAATCAATAAAGAAATATCTACCCGCATCTGGTTGTTACTCAGCGTCCAGTTGATGATGTTGTTCGATAAAATAGAACCGTTAGGGATAATAATTTCGGCGCCTTCGTCGCTAAGTAAGGTACTGGAGCGTACGCCGATTTCCTTTACTCTTCCTTTTTTATTGCTCAGCTCCACAATGTCGCCAATTCGGATGGTTTTATCAAAAATTAGGATAATCCCCGATACAAAATTGCTTACAATATTCTGTAAGCCCAACCCAATTCCAACACCCAATGCACCAAGAATAACCGTGATTTTATCAATTGGCAGTCCGGAGGCAGCAACAGCGATTAAAAAGCCCCCAATTAATAACACCAAACGGGTTACGAGTAATTTCGAACGCTCTCCTTTGTTATCATCAAAACTGTCATCGCCTGTATCGCCAAAGAAATAAGCAATGTATTTCTGCAAAAAGTTGGCAACCCAGATAATGCCCAAAAACAATACGATGCCGCCAAAGGTAAAAGAGAAGTTGCCTATGGTTCTTTTTTCCGTGAGGATTTCCATTACCAATTCGTATAGTCCGTTAAAAATATTCAGGTTGGTGGTAAATATTATAAACCAGATAATGGTAGCACCAATGCCGGTTAGCCTTTTAAGTCCGGTAATTACGGGCTGCCAATCAAAATACTCTGGAAATCCTTTACGGATCCTGCTGCTTTTCATCTGCAACAAAAAGGCCTCCACCAATACTTTCGCCAGGATGGTTAGCGATATGGCATTTAAGAGCGAGCTTACCCCAGTAGAATAAAAAATCTGCGTGAGGGTAAAGCGGCCAAATAGATTACAAAAGGTGGCAATGATGGCAAAGCCAACGTAAATAAAACCCGTAGTGAGGATCATTCTGTATCTTTTGGTTTTCTCATCAAGCATTTTCCATACCATAATGCCATAGGCAACGGAGCTGATGGTTAAAAACAGCAGCAGCCAGCGCTGGTATCTTGGTGGCATACCCAAAAGGCGTAAAAAAACCGGAGCAAGAAGAAGTACCACAAATATGCACCAATAGTAAAATAACTTTGAGCCTAGCTTTTTACGGAAAAATACAGTAAGCAAAATGGCCAGTATAATCTCTACAGCTTCTATGTAAAGTGCAGGCGCCCTCAGATCGAATATAGGGGCCAGTGCAAAGAGCATGATAAAAGTAATTAAATAAGGCTGCGGACTAACAAGTGAAAAACCATCAAGGGTTTCTAAACGCCCCCGCTGTTTTACGCTTCTAAAATTGAAAAATACCCAAAAGAAGAATATGGTACAGGTAAAAAGTAATAACAATCGGCTGCTTCTGGTGTACACAAAATAATAGCCCGATATTTCTTGTTCTCCTTTAATAAACCTTCGGAAGCCCATGCTTTTATTGGCCCGTCTGTTTACTGTTTCCCACAAATAACGGCGCTCTTTACCAAAAGCTTTAATGCTTACAGCATCGAGCTGACTATCGGTAAGGTACATCAACTCTTTAATATTGATGAGGTTAGAAGAGGTTCTGGCCTGCAGGTTGTTGATTGATAAAGTAGTCGTTTTCAGTAGACTATCCATCACTATACGTTTCTTCTTTAACTCTGCAAACTGCTCTTTAAACATAACCTGTATGGCAGGTACCGTAAATACTTTAATCAGTACGGTATCTTTACGCAGGTTAAGAATCTCTGTTTTTAAAGCCCGCAACTCCTTTTCATATTCATCAAGGTCTGACAAACAATCTTTATTATTGCTCTGTAGTTCTTCCAGCAGGGTTTGATCCATCTGCAGGTTTTGCAGGTTAGGGGATCTGTCGCTTTGGGTTAACCTGCTTTTAAGCAATGCCAGTGCAGCTTCATCCTGCGTTAAATGTGCTTCTATGGGTTTAAGTTTCTTAAAGGAGCCAACGGTAACCGGAACTTTATTTACGGTTTCAAATACTTTTTCCAGGTGCGCAAGATAATCGCCTTTGGTCAATGTAGCAGAATCTGAAAGAATAGATACATCCTGCCCCTTATCTACAGGCTTATCTTTCTGCGCAAACACATGGCCAGAAAAAAATAAGATAAGGAGTAGAGATATTAAGTTCCGTATGGCTGGGTAAAAAGAATTTCGTGTTATCATTGAGCTTAGGCAGTATTGAATATTATCCGTTATGGGAATATAGGTTTTCAAAAATAGGAATTAGGATTGATTTTTTAATCAGAACACAAGCACTACAGGATTATGTATATGCTTTTAATACTTCGCAATGACGACCTTTCTTATGGGATCTGTCAATGGTAGGGTTAATTTATTGTATAAAATCAATATAAACGACATGGTATTTTAAGGACGATAAACGATGGGAAATCGTCATTGCGAGAAGGCTTTTTTGCCGACGAAGCAATCTTTATCGAAAGGATCACTAGCATGAAAGATTGCTTCGTCGTTCCTCCTCGCAATGACGACCTTCTTTTGGAATTTGTTGTTGATAGGAATAATTTATTTTATAAAAATCAATATTAATGACAGAAGAATTTTAAAGAGGTGAGCTGATTAGAAGTATCGTCATCTCGATCCCGAAGATTCGGGAAGAGATCTTTAAATTTGATTTCAATAACATAGTTCAAAGATCTCTCCTCCGAAGGAGTTCCTTTGGAACACTCCGCAGTGCTTCGGTCGAGATGACGATCATTCCATTGGAGTCTGTGAATGGTAGCTTGTCGAAGGGTCTTAAGGTGTTGCGATAAGCTCTCCGTAGGAGTCCTTTGGACAACATACATCATCTGAGGTGAAATCGCCTTATGATACAACCTCGTTTTTTGAATATAAACTATAC
>NZ_JBFTRT010000186.1:0-14358 GCF_056399685.1 Pedobacter sp. 01N416 | reverse complement strand
GTACATTACTGATGAAAAAAGAACCCTATCTAACTTGATCAGACCTGATTCTTTATCTATTTCGTATTTTGCTTTTGATCCTTTTGGAATTTCAATAATTGCGTTTACAATTTCCGGAACATTGTGCCCAGGAGATACGCTATGCCATGCGTGATGATCGTCTTTTGCCATTTTTAATTTAAATCTGTTTTATCCTCTTCAGGACCACTCACTACTTTACTTTTTACAAAGGTAATTAATAATGGTATAGTTGTAATAAGGATAAAGCCAATAATAATATATAATAAATAATCGTTAATTTCTTTTTCAAACCTTCTGCCTAAAAAATAACCGAGCAAAGTTAAACGAGATAGAAACCACCCTCCCTCAATAATTTCTCGGGATCAAGTAGCTGATGCAGGTTATTCCAAAAATCGTGCATATTCAATTATTCGTAAAACTACAAATAATTATCAAACAACAGCATACCTATATCAGGTTTAAAATAATTGCAGGATAAATACCTAAAATTAATGTAATGGCTACAGAAACCAGTAACACAACCTTGTACTGTGCCGGAGCTGAAAGCTCTGTTTCTGCGCCGTCTTTAAACCACATGGCTGTAATTACCCTAAAATAATAATAAAAGCCAACCAGCGCATTTAAAATCGCAAATGCAACAAGTAAGGTTTTATATTCGGTCATTACATTCAGGAACATTAAATATTTCCCGATAAAGCCAGCTGTTAGCGGAATACCGGCTAATGAAAGCATAGCTACGGTTAAACATAATGCTATTAGTGGATTACGTTTAGCTAAACCATTGAAACTTTCGAAACTATCGCTACCCGTCTTTTGTTTTACTAATATTAATACCGCAAAAGCGATAATGGATGCGAAGGTGTAAGCAGCGGCATAAACCAATACATTGTTTTCAGAGTTTTTGGTTAACACAATAAGCGAAAACAATAGGTAACCCGCGTGCGAAATACTCGAATATGCCAACATGCGTTTGAAGTTCTTTTGGAACAGCGCAGTTACGTTTCCGATGAATAAGGTTAAACAAACAATTACCATAAGTGGTGCAACCCAAAAATCGTGAAGTGGAGCAAGTGCACCAGCAAATAATCTTAAAAAAGCAGCAAAGCCTGCAGTTTTAACTACAGTACTCATGAAAGTGGTAATTAATGAAGGAGCGCCTTCGTATACATCTGGAGTCCAGAAGTGGAAAGGAGCAGCACCAACCTTAAAGCTTAAACCGATCATCATCAGGATAACACCCGGATAAAATATTGGAGAAATTGCCTGACTATTTACCAGATAGGCTTGTATTTTATCTAAATCGAATGACCCTGCAGCGCCATAAATTAGGGTGATACCAAATAAGAGGAAGCCTGTTGAGAAAGCACCCATTAGGAAATACTTTAATGAAGCTTCATTAGAGGCAAAATCCTTTTTACGGATACCGGCCAAAATGTATAAACTCACCGACATGATTTCTAAGCCTACAAATAACATGGCCATATTTTTATACGATACCATCATGATCATTCCCGCCAGCGCGAAAAGAATTAAGGTATAATATTCGGCTATGTTATCGCTTTTAGCGTGGAAATAGTTCTGTGTTAATAAAAAGATTAAAAGTGTGCCGATAATACAGATCCCGGAAAAATAATAATCAGTGCACAAATTGTATAAAGAACCAATTTTTCGGTCCCTTTAATATCGGTAAAAGTGATGGTCAAGCTGTTGGTTTCGCCCAACATTACATTTTGGTACATGCGTAACATGTAGACAGCACCAAAGATAATGGTTAATCCTGCAATAGCTGCAGCCCAAATGCCGTAGTTGTAAACGCCCATTAGCAGTAAAAACTCACCAATAAATCCGTTTGTTCCCGGCAAAGCTACCGTGCCTAAAACAATGATCAGAAAAGTAAGCGCCAACTGTGGTGCTACTTTCGCAATTCCACCTAATTCTTCAATTTTATTGGTTTTAACACGAGAGAAGATGATATCTAAAACAAAGAATAAACCAACTACATTAATACCATGGCTCAACATCTGTACCATTGCACCTTGCATACCTTGCTGGTTAAAAGCAAAGATACCTGCTGATATTAATCCAACGTGAGCAATAGATGAATAAGCTACCAAACGTTTAGCATCCTTTTGTGTAAAAGCAATCAGCGAAGCATAAACAATACCGATGATTGATAAAACAATAGCCACTTGGCCCCAATTGTGAACGCCTGCCGGAACAATTGGTAATAACCACCTAATTACACCATAAATGCCCATTTTTAACATGATACCCGATAATAGCATCGTTCCTTGTGTAGGTGCTGCGGTATAAGTATCAGGCTGCCAGGTGTGGAAAGGGAAAATTGGCATCTTAATGGCAAAAGCGATAAAGAAAGCCCAGAAAATCCATCCCTGTTGTACACTATCTAAGTTTAAAGCATAAAAGGCTTGAATATCAAAATTGTGTGCTGGGTTTTGAAGATATAAGTAAATAATACCCATCAACATAAATAATGAACCAGCAATGGTATACACGAAAAATTTCATGTTGATACGGATGCGGTCTTTTCCTCCCCAGATGGCACAGATAAAGTAAATTGGAATTAATGCCGCTTCCCATCCAATATAGAACAAGAACGCATCTAATGCCGTAAATACCAATAACAGGCCACATTGCATAAATAAAATCAACGCATAAAATGCAGCAGGATTTTTATACTGGTGGTTGTAGCTCGATAAAATAATGATCGGCACCAATAAATTGGTTAGCAATACCACAAGCATGCTAATGCCATCGATACCTGCGTGGAAATTGATGCCTAAATCTGCAATCCATGGCAAATTAACCTCAAACTGGGTACTTGCATTTGGAATGAAATTACCGGCGATAACCAAAGTCAAAACCAAAGAAACAACCGAAAATACGGTCGAAACTATTTTAGCCGACTTACCAGTAAATGCAGTAATAATTGCACCTACAAGCGGAAGAAATATAAGTAGTAAAAGTTGTTCCATTATTTAATTTTGAACCCTTTTTATATGTAATAAAATGTATATGCAAGTAATGCGATGATACCAAATACCATCATAAAAATATAGAAACCTACGTTTCCACTTTGTAGCAAACGAATACCTTTACTGGCTTCGTTTGTACTCCACCCCAGTCCGTTCACAATTCCATCGATAAATTTGTTATCGATAATCCTATAAAAGAATTTCGAAAGTGCATCTAATGGTTTAGTGATCAGGAAATCATAAATTTCATCGAGGTAGAATTTATTATAGGATAACTTTGCCAGAGCAGAACGCGGTGCTTCATCAGCAACAGGAACGCGTGCTCCCCTTACATACCTGCTATGAGCATAAAATAAAGCTGCTATAGCGGCGGTTACCGATATCGCCATTAAACCTATTTCAGTTGAATGACTTAAATCCAATTCGTGCTGTGCTACACCTGCACCAGTTAACCAATGTGCCAACCATTCGTTTCCACCAAAAATATGCGGAAAGTTGATTGCTCCACCAATTGCAGCAAGAATAGCTAAAATGATTAAAGGTAAAGTCATCGCTTTTGGCGATTCGTGCACATGGCTTTCTTCGTGATGTGTTCCACGGTATTTGCCAAAGAAAGTCAAGAACATCATTCTAAACATATAGAATGCCGTTAAGAATGCGGTTAAAACCCCAATTCCCCAAAGTATCGGACTAGCCTGGAAAGCATGTGCTAAAATTTCATCCTTTGAGAAGAAACCAGAGAACGGTGGTAAACCTGCAATGGCAATGGTACCGATCAACATCGTTAAGAAAGTAACCGGAAGTTTCTTTCTCAATCCGCCCATATGGCGCATATCTTGTTCATGGTGCATGGCATGGATAACCGAACCTGCGCCCAAGAATAATAGTGCTTTAAAGAATGCGTGGGTTAAAACATGGAAGAATGAACCTGTATAAGCGCCGACACCCAGGCCTAAAAACATATATCCCAATTGCGATACGGTTGAATAAGCCAACACTTTTTTAATATCAGTCTGTGTTAAAGCAATAATTGCTGCAACTAAAGCCGTAGCCGCTCCAACAATGGCAATGATGTGCTGTGTAAGCGGAGCAAGATCGAATAATACGCTCGAACGTGCAATCATATAAATACCAGCTGTAACCATTGTAGCTGCGTGGATCAAAGCTGAAACTGGCGTTGGTCCGGCCATTGCATCAGGTAACCAGGTAAACAAAGGCAACTGAGCCGATTTACCGCAGGCACCAATAAATAACAAGATGGTAATTAAAACCAAAGTATCTTTGCCTGGCAACATATTAGCTGCTTGCGGGAAAACTTTAGCAAATTCTACACTACCAAAAGTGGTAAAGATTAAGAATACACCTAACAAAAAGCCTAAATCACCAATTCGGTTCATTACGAAAGCTTTTTTAGCTGCTGAGGCATAAGTACTGTTTGTATACCAGAAACCGATTAACAGGTAAGAGCATAAACCTACACCTTCCCAACCGATAAACATAACGATGTAGTTTGATCCCAATACCAATAAAAGCATGAAGAATACAAACAGGTTCAGATAAGCGAAAAACTTACCGAATCCTGCATCGCTGTGCATATAGCTGGTAGAATATAAATGGATCAGGAAACCGATTCCAGTGATGATCAAAAGCATGATCGAGCTTAAAGGATCAACCAGAAAAGATAATGGAATGTGTAGTGCACCCGCGCTGATCCAATCGAATAAAAATACTTCGTGAGATTTTTGTGTGTCGCCTTGTAAACTAAAGAAAATAACTATGCTGATAATAAAGGAGGCTAAGATTACCCCGCTTCCGATGATACCAACAAGTCCTTTAGATAAAGAGTTTCTGCCTAGTCCATTAATTACAAACCCTAAAAAAGGAAGTAACGGAACCAACCAAATCAATTGTTCTATTGTCATTCTTATTATATATTTACCACTTAAGGCGATTTAAAACATTAATATCTACTGATTTCGTATTTCTGTAAACCATTACGATAATTGCCAGGCCTACTGCAACCTCTGCAGCTGCCAAAGCCATAATGAAGAATACGAAAACCTGCCCTGATGGGTCATTGTTATGAACCGAAAATGCTGTTAAAAGTAAATTAACCGCATTTAGCATCAGCTCAACCGACATAAAAATTACAATGGCATTTCTGCGGGTAAGTACGCCTATTACACCAATAGAAAAAATAATGGCACTTAAATAGATGTAGTGGTTTAGCGGAACGCCTGCTGCTTGTGTGAATAAATTTTCCATTATGCTTCTACCTCATCTCTTTTAGATAATAAAACGGCTCCAACCATTGCTGCCAATAATAACAGAGATGACAATTCGAAAGGCAATAAGAATGGGCCAAAAAGCTCCTTACCTAGATTTTCTACCAACCCTAATCCTGGATTTTTCAAAATCAATGGACTGGTAATACTTGCTGATTTTAAAGAACCAATTAAGGTTACAACCAAACAACCGCCAGCAATTACACCTACGATTTTGATCAGTGGCGATTTACTCGGTTCAGTTTCTTTGTTCAGGTTAAGTAGCATCAGTACAAAAAGAAACAATACCATTATGGCCCCCATGTAAACGATAAAGTTTACCACCGCTAAAAACTGTGCGTTTAATAGCACATAGTGTACAGTGAAGGTAAAAAAGGTAAGGATTAAGTACAATACACTGTGGATCGGATTTTTTGCAAAAATCACCATCAGCGAAAAGATGATACTTAATGTGGCTACGAAATAGAATACTTGTGTACTCATTAATTAATTGTTTATTTATGTTCCATGGTTTGTGTCTCCACAAACCATTATTTATATTTCGTTTCGTGAAGACACGAACCGAGGCTTAAGCTGGTACAATCGGCCCATCTAAGTAAATTGCCTCTTTTGGACAAGCTTCTTCACATAATCCACAAAAAATGCAGCGCAACATATTGATTTCGTAAGTTGCTGCATATTTTTCTTCGCGGTATAAATCTTTCTCCTCAGGTTTGCGTTCAGCGGCAATCATGGTAATGGCTTCAGCTGGACAAGATAAAGCGCATAAACCACAAGCAGTACAACGTTCTTTACCATTCTCATCGCGTTTTAGCGAGTGCATCCCTCTAAAGTTGGTGGAGAATTCGCGCTCTACTTCAGGATATCTTATAGTAGCCTCTTTTTTAAATAAGTGACTGATGGTAATGCCCATACCCTTAGCAATTGCCGGCAGGTACATCCGCTCCATAAAGCTCAATGGCTTTTGTTCCAGTACTTTTTTCTTATTACTTAATGATTCCATAATTAAAACTTCTCAATAATCGCAATCACAACACCTGTTATTATAATATTGGCAATAGCCAAAGGTATTAAACCTTTCCAACCTAAATTCATCAATTGATCGTAACGGAAACGAGGGATTGTCCAACGTACCCACATGAAGAAAAAGATGAAAGCACATATTTTACCGAAGAAAACTGCTGTACCAAAAAGTGGTGCCCAGGTTGGGCCTAACCACACCGCCATCGAATCCATGCCAGGGTAATTATAACCGCCCCAATATAATGCCGCCATCACTGCTGATGATACGAACATATTGATATATTCAGCAAATAGGTAAAAACCTAATTTCATTGAAGAATATTCGGTATGGTAACCACCGATTAATTCCGTTTCGCATTCAGGCAAATCGAATGGCGCACGGTTGGTTTCTGCAAATGAACAAACCATAAAGATTAGGAATCCAAGTGGCTGATATAAAACGTTCCATCTCCAACCATGTTGCTGATCAACGATTTCTTTTAAGCTTAAGGTATTCGTCATTAAAAGCAAAGCGATGATCGATAATCCCATTGCAATTTCATAACTGATGTTCTGCGAAGCTGCACGGATAGCACTTAACAAAGAGTATTTGTTGTTTGAAGCCCATCCCCCAATCATTACACCATAAACACCTAAAGAAACGACTCCAAAAATGTATAAAACTCCAACATTGATATCTGAAACCTGTAAAGGAATAGTTTTGCCTGCAATTAAAACAGGGCTGCCCCACGGGATAACCGCCGTACCTATACAGGCACAAAGCAATGCCAAACCCGGGCCCGCTATAAATAAAAATCTGTTTGATGAGGTAGGAATAATTTCCTCTTTCATAAACATTTTTAATCCATCGGCCAACGGTTGTAAAATACCAAAGGGGCCAGCTCTATCAGGGCCTAAACGATCTTGTAAATATGCAGCAACTTTACGTTCTGCATAAGTAGAATACATGGCAATAACTAAACTGATGCCGAAAATTACAGCTACCAGGATAAATTTTTCTATAACAAAAGCGCTATCCATTAGTATTTAACTGTTTTATGTAATTCAATTTCATTTGCAGCTTGTAATGCCTCATTTGGCTGAATTACATGCAAAGGTTTTAATGTTTCGTAGTGGTTAGATGCAATTACCGAAGTATCATCAATGTGTGTTGGATGTTCAATTACCCAATCAGCAGTTGCTTTTTTATCGAAGCGGCAAGTATTGCAAATAAATTCTTCTACTTCTCCAAACTGATCTTTACGTGCGGTAACACGTAAAACATCTGCTCCTTTATACCAAAGTGTTACTTTACCGTTGCATTTTTCGTGAGCGCAATCACGGTGTGCATCAACTGGTTTGGTAAACCAAACACGGTTTTTAAAACGGAAAGTTTTATCGGTTAAAGCACCTACCGGGCAAACATCGATTACGTTTCCTGAGAAATCGTTATCAACAGCCTGGGTGATGTAAGTAGAAATTTCGGAATGGTCGCCACGGTTTAAAATACCATGAACACGTTTGTTTGTAATCTGATCAGCCGTGAAAACACAACGGTAGCACAAAATACAACGATTCATGTGCAACTGGATTTTATCACCTATATCGATACGCTCGAAAGTACGGCGTTCAAACTCATAACGTGTTTTTTGCAAACCATGCTCGTAGCCCAAATTTTGCAAATCACACTCTCCTGCCTGATCGCAAACAGGGCAATCTAAAGGGTGATTAATCAATAAGATCTCTACAACACCTGCACGTGCTTCCAAAACTTCTGGTGAAGTAATGTTAAGCACTTCCATCCCATCCATTACGGTTGTGCGGCAAGAAGCCACCAACTTAGGCATTGGGCGAGGATCTTTCTCCGAACCTTTAGTCACTTTTACAATACAGGTACGGCATTTACCGCCACTGCCTTGTAATTTAGAATAATAGCACATTGCTGGCGGAACAATATCCCCTCCGATTTGCCTTGCAGCATTCAGAATGGTTGTGCCGTTATCAACCTCTACTGTTATCCCATCTATCGTAACCTTAACTTTTTCACTCATGGTTAATGATATTCTTTATTTTTTATACTTCTACCGTCATTGCGAGGTACGAAGCAATCTTTTTACAATTTATTATTTCTCTTTCGAGATTTTATAGCCAATTTCTTTTCTTGGCTTTTCTTTCTGTTCTAGTAGTTCATCAAAATACCTGAAGATGACTTCAATATTTTTATCCTGATTATCTACTTTCTTTTTAATTTTTTCAACTTCTAATCTTATTTCTGTATTGCTTAAAACCATCGTTCTAAGCTGTACAAACACATCAATAATTTTAATACTTACTTCTACCGCCTGTTTACTTTTCAAAACATTTGATAGTTGCAAAATACCATGCTCACTAAATGCAAACGGAAGATACTTTGAGTATTTTCCTTGTTCTAAGGTCGCAAATTGCGACCTTAAGACCTCATTTTCTTCTTTTGTTAATTCGAACATAAAGTGCTCTGGAAAACGCTCTATATTTCTTCTAACTTGTTCTTTTAATCTTTTAGTCTCAACGCCAAAGAGTTCTGCTAAATCAGAATCTAACATCACCTTAACTCCTCTAAAAAGATAAATTTTGTTTACAATTACCTCATTAGGAATTATTGATGTCTCTTGTTTCGGCATTTACAAGTTCATTTTCTAAGATCACAAATTGTGATCTTAGGTTTTAAATTAAATATTCAACTGGTCGCAAATTGCGACCTTAAGATTTTATTTCTCTTCCGTTACCGGAGCTTTCTCAATCGGGATAGCATAATTTGCAATACCATAATTTTGGCTCTGACTCTTAACAGGTTCTTTAATATGCCATTCAAATTCATCTCTGAAGTGACGGATTGCGCTGGCTACCGGCCAGGCTGCTGCATCACCCAACGGGCAGATTGTATTCCCTTCAATTTTGCGTTGAATATCCCACAATAAATCAACATCTTCCATTTTACCGTGCCCGTGTTCGATTTTGTGTAACACTTTTTCCATCCATCCGGTACCTTCGCGGCAAGGTGAACACTGTCCACAGCTTTCGTGGTGATAAAAACGGGCAAAATTCCAGGTATTACGAACAATACACTGATCTTCATCAAAAGCAATAAAACCACCTGAACCCATCATGGTTCCTGTAGCAAACCCACCTTCTGATAACGATTCGTAACTCATTAAACGAGGTTCGCCGTTAGCGTATTTCAGGGTTAAATTAGCAGGTAAAATAGGCACCGATGATCCGCCTGCAACCGTTGCCTTTAAACGTTTACCATTGGCAATACCGCCACAATACTCGTCTGAATAAATAAATTCTTCTACCGGTAAGCCCAATTCGATTTCGTAAACACCTGGTTTAACTAAATTACCCGACGCTGATATTAATTTTGTACCTGTACTTCTACCAATACCAATTTTTGCATATTCATCGCCACCATCGTTGATAATCGGTACCACTGCAGCAATCGATTCAACATTGTTAACCACTGTAGGACAACCATATAACCCTGCAATTGCCGGAAATGGTGGTTTAATCCGTGGATTACCTCTTTTACCTTCAAGCGATTCTAGCAAAGCAGTTTCTTCACCACAAATGTAAGCGCCGCCGCCTGGCTGAACATATAATTCTAAATCGTAACCTGTTCCTAAAATGTTTTTACCCAACCATCCTGCAGCTTTAGCCTCAGCAATTGCTTTTTCTAAAATGCGGATCTGAGGCATCATTTCGCCACGTACATAGATATAAGAGACCTTGGCACCCAATGCGAAACTCGATACAATCATTCCCTCAATTAATGCATGGGGAATATAAGTCATCAAATAACGGTCTTTAAAAGTTCCTGGCTCTGATTCATCAGCATTACACACCAAATAACGCGCAACACCTTCTGGTTTAGCCAAAAAGCTCCATTTCATCCCGGTTGGGAAACCCGCACCTCCGCGACCGCGTAAGCCCGATTTCTTAACTTCTTCAACAATCTCTTCAGGTGTTAAAGTTTTAAGGGCTTTTTCCACAGCACGGTACCCGCCTTTTTGGCGATAGACTTCAAGTGTATTGATGCCTGGTACGTTTATATGCTCAAGTAACAGTTTTCGAGACATTTTAATTAGTCTATAGTCTGTAGTCCATAATCCATAGTCTTAAGTCAAAACGACTCTCGACTTAAGACTTTCGACTTAGGACTTATTTTTCAAATCTTCAATCAATTTATCTACACTTGCTTCGGTAAGGTTTTCGTAGAAAGTATATTCCGGGCTAATTTGCAACACCGGGCCGAAACCACAGGCGGCTAAACATTCAACTCCTCTAAAGCTGAATAAACCATCGGCAGTAACTTCACCTTCTTTAACACCTAACTTGTTTTCCAAGTGGCTTATTATTTTTTCGGCACCAACCAGGCAACAAGGGCCGGTACGACAAACCTCCAAAGCATACTTACCTTGTGGTTTTAAAAAGTACATGGTATAAAATGTTGCCACCTCATACACTTCAATTGGCTGAATATTTAAATATTCAGCTACTTTATCCATCGCTGGTGTACTCACCCAAAGGTATTCGGCCTGTACCAAGTGCAATAATGGCAACAAAGCTGATTTGTGCTTACCTTCAGGGTAACGGCTTTTTACATCATCAAATTTGGCCAGCAATTCTGATGAAAACACTACAGGTGTTTGTTCTTCTACTTTAAGCATCTAATTCTCCTGCAATAATATTCATACTACTCATGTTGATAATGGCATCAGACAATAACATGCCCTCGCTCATTGGTGCAAACATCTGGTAGTTTACAAAACTTGGTCTGCGGAAGTGTAAACGGTACGGTGTACGGCCTCCATCATTAATCAGATAGAATCCTAACTCGCCATTTCCGCCTTCTACGGCATGATAAACTTCTGCTTTGGGCGCATCAATTTCACCCATCACAATTTTGAAGTGATAGATTAATGCTTCCATATTATTGTAAACTTCTTGTTTTGGAGGGAGGTAAAATTCAGGAACATCGGCATGAAAAATACCCTTTGGCTCTGTTTTTAATTTCACAAGCGCCTGTTCGATAATGCGGACACTTTGCCACATCTCTTCATTACGCACTAAATACCTGTCGTAAATATCGCCGCTTGTACCTACCGGAACTTCAAAGTCGAAATCCTGATATGAAGAATATGGATCGCTTACACGCACATCGTAATCTACACCGGTAGCACGCAAAAGCGGCCCAGTCCAGCTATATTCTAAAGCAGCTTCTTTAGTTACTTCTGCAACACCAGCCGTTCTATCAATAAAAATACGGTTACGTGTTAATAGATTTTCGAACTCTTTTAACGCTTTAGGGAATTCTTTTAAAAACTTATCAATTTTAGCAAAGGCGATATCATTGAAATCTCTTTCAAACCCACCAATACGGCCAATATTTGTGGTTAAACGTGCACCACAAACTTCTTCGAAGATTTCGTAAATATGCTCACGGAACTGGAAAAGGTATAAGAAAGTGGTTGTTGCCCCGGTATCCTGACCAATAATCGTGTTACAGATAATGTGATCGGCAATACGCGAAAGCTCCATAATAATTACCCGAAGGTAATCTACGCGTTTCGGCATCTGAATATTTAACAACTTCTCAACCGTCATGTGCCATCCCATATTATTAATAGGCGACGAGCAATAGTTTAAACGGTCGGTAAGTGGTGTAATTTGATAAAATGGGCGATGCTCGGCAATCTTTTCGAAAGCACGGTGGATATACCCAATGGTAGAAACGCCGCTTACAATACGTTCGCCATCTAATTGCAAAACGTTTTGAAAAACGCCGTGTGTTGCAGGGTGCGTTGGGCCTAAGTTTAAGGTTACCAGCTCACTTTGCGGGTCGTTATCTGTAAATACCGGATGGTTATGATTCATAGTTTACCTTCCAAAAAATTCGTCTTTTTTATCTACTCTGTTCGGATCTTCCAATGGATATTGTTTCAACATCGGATGAACACCTAAGTCGTCCATATTTAAAATACGTCGTAAATCAGGGTGACCTTCAAATTTAACCCCGAACAAATCGTAAGTTTCGCGTTCCATCCAGTTGGCACCTTTCCAAACAGTTGTTGCTGTAGGGATAGTTGGATTTTGTTCTGAAATGAAAACCTTAATCCTGATTCTAACTTTCTCGACCATGTTGTGCAAATGGTAAACCACTGCAATACCATGATCTTTACCAGGATAATGGACTGCCGTAATATCGGTCAAGAAATTAAAACTCAAATCGTTTTTAAGGAACGATAATACATTGATGATAACATCTTTGGTGGTTGCAAAAGTTAATAAGCCATATGGTTCAGAAACTCCGGTTACCTTTTCGCCAAACTTATCGCTAAGTTTTGCCAGAATATTATTATTTAGTGTCGTTTCTTCCATTATTTAATGCCGTATTGACCTAAAAGTTCTTTGTAATAATCAGAATTTCTTCTTCTGCCCGACTCGTTTTTCACTAAATCCTGAATACGCTGAAAACCATCTAAAATGGCTTCAGGTCTTGGCGGACAACCCGGAACGTAAACATCCACCGGAATAACCTCATCAATACCCTGCAATACGGAATAAGTATCAAAAATACCACCACTACTTGCACAGGCACCAACAGCCATTACCCAACGCGGCTCTGCCATTTGGATATAAACCTGCTTTAATACCGGGGCCATCTTTTTAGCGATAGTTCCCATAACCATTAAAACATCTGCCTGACGGGGAGAAAAACTTAAGCGTTCGGCACCGAAACGACCAAGATCGTAGTGAGAACCCATGGTTGCCATAAACTCGATTCCACAACAAGAAGTTGCGAAAGGTAAAGGCCATAATGAATTTGAGCGGGCCAAACCAATCACTTTATCAAGAGAAGTGGCGAAAAAGCCAGATCCTTCTATTCCTGGAGGCGCATCAACTATATTAATTTCACTCATGTTTATAAACAAAAAATGCTCATCCCTTTGCAGAATGAGCAACAAATTTACAATATTTTAAAGGCAAACAAACTAGCTTTACTCGATTTAGAACCTTTCTAAATAACCAAAACAGCTATAAGTTAGTGTAAGTGATACACATTCGGTTTGCAGTTGGCAATTTTCAGTTTACAGTTTTTAAACCGAGAACTATTAACTGCCAATTGTGAACTGAGAACTGCCAACTGACTAGTTCCAGTCTAAAACTTTTTTCTTGATGACGTAGATAAAACCTAGCAACAAAGTACCCATGAAAATGAACATTTCGATCATTCCATCCATCCGCAATGTACGGAAATTAACTGCCCAAGGATACATAAAGATAACCTCTACATCGAACAGTACAAATAAGATGGCTACTACGAAATATTTGATAGAGAAAGGCTGACGTGCATTACCTACTGATTTAATACCGGCCTCAAAAGTTTCTAACTTATCGCTTGTTTTACGTTTTGGACCTAAAAAATGGGTAGCAACCAATGTGGTTACCACAAAACCTAAAGCAACAATTACTTGAAATATAATTGGTAAAAAATCTATAGAGGAACTCTGCGCTTGCATAATTTTTATTTTGTGATGCAAAAGTAAAAGAAAAAGGCAGAGTAACCAAACTCTGCCTTTTCTAAATTATTTAACTTTTAATTATTTGCCTTTAGCTTTTGGTTTTGCAGCAGGTGCAGGTGATTGTAACTCTTTTAATCTAGCCGCAGCGTAAGTGTCTGCAGGATCTAATGCCAGACTTTTAGTGAAAGCATCAATAGCCTTAGCTTTATCTTTATCTGAATACCAAGCGCCAATATTATTATAAGATTCTGATAAGTTAGTCTTATTTGCAGCTACTTCTTCAGGTTTTACCAAGCTAACATATTTTTCAAAGTATGGTATTCCGGTTCCTTTTGGATTAGCTTTGTCATCTACCAAATTTGCAATTCTTCCTCTTACAAAGTATCCTAAAGCAAATTCTGGAGAAACTTTAGCTAAATGGCTTAAAGCAGAGTCTGCCTCAACTAATGCAGCAGTATTAAATGGTTTTTTCTCTTTCTGAGCAATGTAAGC